>JAAZCT010000009.1 GCA_012513165.1 Actinomycetales bacterium | reverse complement strand
CAGTGCTTGGCGTGGATCGAGTCACCGTGGTCGGCCACAGTTTCGGTGGCGGTATCGCAATGCAGTTCGCGTACCAGTTCCCTGAGCGCACGGAGCGTGCCGTCCTGGTTTCAACGGGCGGGCTGGGACCTCAAGTGACTCCATTGATCCGCATGTTGACCCTTCCGGGCGCAGGGCTCGTGACCAGAGCCATCACAGCGAAGCCCATCAGGCCCGCTGTGGCATCCGGGCTACGGTCGCTATCTCAACTGCCGCTGATGGCTGTTCGGGACCTAGACGAGGCCGCAGACGTCTATGAGAAGCTCGCAGACCCTGCTCAGGCCTTGGCGATTCGCCGGCTGGCCAAGACGGTCGTGGATTGGCGCGGACAGTTCGTCACGATGCGAGATCGGGCCTACCTGACGAAACTGATGCCGGTCTTGGTGATCTGGGGACACGATGACTTAGTGCTGCCGGTCGATCACTCGCAAAACTTGCCGTCAATGTCGACGTCGGAAGTTCACATTTTCGAACGTTCGGGCCATTTCCCGCACAAGGACCACCCTGAAGCGTTCACGAAACTGTTGATCGACTTCTGCAGCGAGAAGGCTCCAGCGCCGTATCACCGTGGGAAATGGCGCTCATTGCTGCGCAGGGGCGAGCAGCCAGTGGAGATCAACGACATCGCTGAAGCGGCAAAAAAGCGTTCCAAACCGAAGCGTGCCGACTACGACGTGACTGCGACGTCTGCTTCATCCTCTTCCGCAGTCAGTTGAAGCTTGTGATGCTTCTGGTGCAGGAAACCATTTCCGGTCACCCAGCCTGCGATTGCGACTGAGATCCAACCGATTGCTGCTCCGCCCAGCACGTCAGCTAGGTAATGCCAACCGAAGTAGATCGTTGCCATGCCGGTGAGCACCATGTATGCCCAGGCAAATGTCTGTAAGTATTTGTGCTGGTCTGTGCGGCGCAAGAAGAGGCACACGGTGAGCACGACGGAAACGTGCAGTGAAGCGAACCCGGCGATTCCGTAAATGGCAGGTCCGGTTGGATCGTCATAGAACTTGGTCGCGTTGCTTGCTAGATAGTTTTGGAGCCCGGTTACGCCAGATTCGGGCAACATTTGAAAACGACCCGGTTCCCAGAAAGCTGGACCAAGCGACGGCACCGTGAAGTAGCTGGCTACGCCGAGAATCCAGTTCAGACTCAGCGCGGTCGCGTACCAGGCTCCGAGCGAAACGTCGCGGTTTAGAACCAAGAATGCGCCCAAGGAAAGTGGCACCACCATGAGGTAGCTGACATAGACGAGCGACAGGATTTGAGCCGCGATGCCAGTGCCGAGCAAGGTATGAAGAACTTGTTCCGGAGGGTTTCCGAGCATGAGCCAGTAGTCGAGTTCGAACAGGAAACGGTCGTGGCGAGCATCGCCTAGCAGCGTCGGGAGGAAACTCTTGAGATTGCGGTAACTGACGTAGCAAATATAGAAGGTTGTGAGTCCGGTGCCAATGTGAATGACGCGGCTCCAACTCCACTCTTCACGAACGACGCGGGCAATCCCGCGGTGCATGCCCTTGAAACCCGAACGCCTGACCGCGACGGGGACGACGCCGATTGCAAAGAACGCTAGGGCGATGAGCGGCAGCCGCACATACGCCGGGCCTAAGAACCCTTCAGGGTCTTTCAAAGCGATCCCGAGACTTTGAGACAAGGCAATCGTAAAGACGCCGACGAAAGTAGCGAGCGCAACGCCGAATGTATACGGCCAAGAGCGCAACTTTTGCCACCAGTCAGAGAACATGATCCCCATTCTAAGGGAGCGGTGTTCACCCGGTCAGAGGCCGAGAAGTCTGACCGGGGGAACAACTATTCCGAAGGAGCTTGTTCGACAGTCGCGGTTGGACTATCGACGCGCAAATCACGGTACGCTGCTGCGGCGACACTCCGGTCGAGTTTTCCGGCTGCCGCGAGTTCGCTGAGCACGCTCACGACGATCGACTCGGCGTCGATCTGGAAGTAGCGTCTAGCGGCGGCTCTCGTATCGGCAAATCCGAAACCGTCTGCGCCCAAGGACTGCCAGGGGCCGGGAACCCATCGCGAAATTTGGTCAGGCACGGCGCGCATGTAGTCACTGACGCCCACGGTTGGCCCATCGAAGCCGGAGAGTTTGTGCGTGATCCAAGGGCTCCGGGCCGGCTCGTCGAGGTTGTTGAAGTTCCACGCTTCGACGGCCTCGGCCTCGCGCGCGATCTCATTCCAGGAAGTCACAGACCACACT
Source organism: Actinomycetales bacterium (assembly GCA_012513165.1). Classification (GTDB taxonomy): domain Bacteria; phylum Actinomycetota; class Actinomycetes; order Propionibacteriales; family Nocardioidaceae; genus Aeromicrobium. The sequence goes on along the minus strand of JAAZCT010000009.1, from coordinate 947 downwards.
TCACTAGCTACGCCATATCGATCGAGCAAGATCTCTTGGGCTTTAGTCGCCCATGGGACTGCCACGCCCGAGGCCATGATCCTGGCCGCTGCCGTTTCTGTGTGCGCTCGAGAAACGAGGTGGGCGCCTTTCAAGATCCCCTCGGCGTCAACGTTGGTCGGTTCGACCGGCTGGACCATCGGCTCGTTGTAGACCGTCAAATAGAAGATGACGTTCTCACCTTGGGGATGGGTTTCGCTGACTCCATACATGCGGTGCAGGCCGCTTTGAACAATGTGGCTGATTTCGTAAGCGAACGCCGGATCGTAATACACGACCGAGGGGTTAGACCGGGCCAAGAGCGGCGAGTGGCCATCTGCGTGCTGCAAGCCCTCGCCGGTGAGCGTGGTGCGTCCAGCGGTGGCGCCGATGAGGAAGCCGCGAGACATCTGATCTGCCATCGCCCAGATTCCGTCGCCGGTGCGCTGGAATCCGAACATCGAATAGAAGATGTAGACCGGAATCATGGCCACGCCATGGGTCGCGTAGGCGCTGCCCGCCGCTGTCGCCGAAGCAATCGAGCCGGCCTCGCTAATGCCCTCGTGCAGGAGTTGGCCGGTCTTGGACTCTTTGTAGGCCAAGAGGAGTTGCCGGTCGACGGACTCATAGGTTTGTCCGTGAGGGCTGTAAATCTTGGCGCTGGGGAACAGGGAATCCATCCCGAACGTCCGGTACTCGTCTGGAGCGATCGGAACAATTCGCCAACCGATTTCCTTGTCTTTCATGAGGTCTTTGAGCAACCGCACGAAGGCCATCGTCGTGGCGATGGCTTGATTTCCTGAACCGGCCTTCAATTCGTCGTACATCTCAGTTGATGGCAGAACTGGCGCCTCAGCGCGGATGTGGCGTTTGGGTAACGGTCCGCCCAAAGCGCGGCGGCGTTCGCGCATGTATTGGATGTGCTCGTG
>JAAZCT010000060.1 GCA_012513165.1 Actinomycetales bacterium | reverse complement strand
TTTGGGCGTGTTGATGACGTCGAAGAACGAATAGACGGTCAAGACGACGCCAAAAACGATAAGAAGTACCCGGCCCATGCTTGAAGAGTACCGTCTCGGGCCTAAGCAGTTGGCCGGAAGGCACGAGGACCCCGCACTCGCACTACGATGGAACGTATGAAGGATTTCGTGGTCTACACGGCCGCACGTTTCGTAGTTTTCGGAGTCGCTTTCACTCTCCTGTGGGTGGTTGCGGGATTCTTTTTCGAAAGAAACCAGATTCTCGGGAGTGCTGTGTTGTTCTTCGCGTTGGTGATTTCGTCGATCATTTCGATTTTTGCTCTGGCGCCGTTGCGTGACAAATTGGCGTACCGGATACAGAATCGTGCAGAACAACTGCACGAACGTATCGAGGAGTCACGCCGTGCCGAAGACGTCGACTGAAGTCAGAGCCTGGATCGCTGAAGCGGTCCGGTGCGTCGAAGCGGACGCCAACCGCAGCGCCGATACGCACTTGCATCGACTGAATCTGCCGACGCCAGGCGTCGACGTCTATCTCAAAGACGAATCGGTTCACCCCACCGGCAGCCTCAAGCATCGGCTCGCACGTTCCCTGTTTTTGTATTCGTTGTGCAACGGATGGATCGGGCCCGACACCACGATTGTGGAAGCGTCCAGCGGATCTACCGCAGTCTCAGAAGCCTATTTTGCGGGCTTGTTGAACCTGCCGTTCATCGCCGTGATGCCCCACGGAACCAGCGAAGAAAAGATCGCTCTGATCGAGTGGTACGGCGGGACGTGCCACTTCGTAGATTCAGCGCCCGAAATGTATCCCGAAGCGAAACGCCTCGCGGCCGAAACCGGCGGCCACTATATGGACCAGTTCACGTACGCCGAACGCGCCACGGACTGGCGCGGGAACAACAACATCGCCGAATCGATCTTCGATCAGATGTCTGCCGAGCCCCACCCCATTCCCAGTTGGATTGTGATGAGCGCCGGGACGGGTGGCACCTCGGCCACGATCGGCCGGTTCATTCGGTACCGCCGTTTCGCTACGCGACTGATGGTGGCCGATCCTGAAGGTTCTGCTTTCCTAGAAGGGTGGCAAACAGACTCGTCTGAGGTCACCACGCAACAGCGGCCACGGATCGAAGGCATTGGTCGCCCGCGGGTCGAACCGAGTTTCGTGGGCGGCGTGGTCGACGACATGATGCGAGTGCCTGACGCCGCGTCGATCGCGACGATGCGGTGGGTTTCGCAGTTGCTCGGCCGCCCGGTTGGCCCATCGACTGGCACGAACGTGTGGGCCGTACTGAACGTTGCGAGTCACATGGTGGAAGCCGGAAAAACCGGATCCATCGTCTCGATGATTTGTGACGGCGGCGACCGCTATCGGCACAGCTATTTCGACGACCAGTGGGTGGCCGACGGCGGCTTCGACCTCGCTCCGTGGCTCGACAGCCTCGCTGCTTTTGGTGAGACGGGCGTGCTCACGCCACCAGCAAACCAATCGTGAGCCCGAGCGCGTAAAACAACTCGGCCCGGCCGGTGTCGCCCAACACGGCGATCAACGCTTGGCCTTCAGCTCCGCCCAACACGGCGCGGGTGGAGCGAACCATCCACGGCAGGGCAGCCAAGCCCAAGAGCGCCCACCAGGTTGTGGGAATCAGCGCGACCAAAGTGAGGATCGCGAGCAGGTTCAATCCAGCAAAAAGTAGCCGCGATTTCTTGTCGCCCAACGCGACAGCCAAAGTCACCTTGTTGACCAGTTCGTCTTTGGCGCGGTCGCGCAGGTTGTTTGCCACCAGAATCACGCACGCGAGCGCGCCGATCCCGATCGAGCCGGCGATGGCCGGCAAGGTGACGGTGCCCAACTGCACGAAGGTCGTGCCCAAGACGGCCACGAGACCGAAAAACAAGAACACGCTCAGTTCGCCGAGGGCGCGGTAACCGTACGGGTTCGAGCCGCCGGTGTAGCCCCACGCGGCAAAGAGCGCCGCGCCTCCCACCAAAAGCAGCCACCAAGAACTGGTCGCCGCGAGAGCCAAACCGAAGAGTGCGCCAAGCCCGAGGAAACCGAACGCAGCCACCTTCACTTGCTTAGCTGGAACCAGACCCGATCCGACCAACCGCAATGGACCGACCCGGTCATCGTCGCTGCCTTTGATGCCATCGGAGTAGTCGTTCGCATAGTTCACGCCGATTTGAAGCGAGAGCGAAACGCCAAGCGCAAGCAGGGCTTTCCACCACACGGCGCCGTTCGCGAAATATGCGGCACCAGTACCGACGAGTACCGGGGCGATTGCTGCGGGCAAGGTCTTAGGCCGAGCGCCAGCGATCCACAGACGCAATCTAGATGGCGAAGTCACCCCAAGAGTCTGCCAGTCGCTGCTGGGGCACGCGCCTACTAGGGTGAGTGTGTGCCTGTAACGATTCCCTCACTGCGCCAGGTCAACGGTTCTGCGCGTGAGGTTTGGCAGTTGCTCGGCCCCTGGCTCGCGGGCGACGGCGAGCCGATCGAGATCCGCACCTCGGGCAGCACCGGCGAGCCGAAAACGATTCGATTGAGCCGCGAGTCCGTGCTCGCATCAGCAAGCGCCACGCTCGAATATCTGGGCGGGCCCGGCCGGTGGCTGATGGCGCTACCACCCACGGGCATGGGCGGGTTCCAAGTGCTGGTGCGTTCGGCACTGGCCGGAATCGAACCAGTGTTCCTCGATGACTATCTGGATCTGACCGCGGCGATTGCCGAACTTCGGGCACGCGAACCAGAACGCGCATATCTGTCTTTAGTGCCCACGCAGTTACATCGGCTCGCTGAGTCGGGGCATCTGGCTGATCTCGCGGTATTCGACACCGTGCTGTTGGGCGGGGCTGCCACCTCGAAACAGCTTCTCGCGGCTGCCGACGCGGCTGGCGTGAACATCGTGCGCACCTACGGCATGACCGAGACGGCAGGTGGTTGCATTTACGACGGCTATGCGTTGGCCGGTGTGCAGATGCGTATCGAAGCCGATGGCCGCATTTCTTTGGCCGGACCGATGCTGTTCGAAGGCGCACCCGAATGGTGGACCACTCAAGACCTCGGGCGGATCACGGATGACAGGCTCGAGGTGTTGGGGCGTGCCGATCAGGTTGCGATCAGCGGGGGAGTGAACATTCCGCTGGGCGCCGTAGAGGCGGTGTTGGCCGAAGTGGCGACTGTTCAGCAAATCATCGTGGTCGCTCGCGCCGACGCCGAGTGGGGTCAGGTTGTCACCGCTTGCGTGCGCGGAACTCTCGATCGCCAAACCGCAGCCGATGCGCTCGAAACAGCCGGTTACCCACGGGCTTGGGCGCCTCGAGTCATTGAAGTCTGGGACACGTTCCCACTGCTCGCCGGCGGGAAAGTCGACCGTCTGGCGCTGACTGAACCGCGCGCCGAGTGACCTGCTGTCACCACCGGTGAACACTCGGTAGTCTCAGTCTTGTGGACTTCCGTACCTTTCTCATCCCGCTCGCTACGCCGTTTCGTGGGATCACGAAGCGCCAAGGAATGCTGACGCGTGGCGAATTCGGTTGGGCGGAGTTCAGCCCGTTCCTCGATTACGATCACGTCGCCGCAGTCCCCTGGCTTCAAGCGGCCATGGAAGCCGCCAACCACGGCTGGCCCGAGCCTGTGAGAGACACCGTTCCAGTGAACGGAATCGTTCCGGCGATCGGCGGGGGAGCCGAAGCAGTGGCGCTCGCACGGCAGAGCGGTTGCGGCACCATCAAACTCAAGGTCGCCCAAACCGGCGAAACCCTCGCGCATGATCTGAAACGAGTCGCCGCGATCCGGGCCGCCCTGCCCGATTC
>JAAZCT010000059.1 GCA_012513165.1 Actinomycetales bacterium | reverse complement strand
GTCGAAGGAAGGGTGTGTTCCTTGCGCAGACGCCTACGACGCCATCAAAGCGGGCGAGCCCGGAAGCATCATGCCCGAGAGTGTGATCGCTGGTTCTTCGGCAGCTGAAGGGAACAATGCGCAGGTCTCGACGCTCGCCGGAGCAAGTGACAATCAAGAGACTCGTATCTGGCGATTGAACTGGAACGGCAAAGCATGGGAGTTTGGCTCGATCGTCAGTCAATGACCTGCGCGCCGAGCGGTCACCCGTCACCGGCGCAGTATTGAACCGCCGACTACCCTTGAAACATCATGTCTGCTGCATTGCGCCCACCTAGCGTGTATCTAGATCACGCTGCCACCACCTCGATGTATCCCGAGGTGATTGAGGTGATGACGCGAGAACTAGGCCGCGTCGGAAACGCTTCTTCCCTGCACACCTCGGGCCGCTCTGCGCGCAGGGTAGTCGAAGAGTCCCGCGAATTGATCGCAGAACGCATCGGAGCTAGACCCAGCGAAGTGGTGTTCTGTTCCGGCGGAACCGAAGCCAACAACCTCGCAATCAAGGGCCTGTATTGGGCACGCAACGCGGCGGATGCCAGCAAAGACACGATCGTGTTTACGTCTGTGGAACACCACGCGCTGCTCGATCCCGTGACTTGGCTCGAAAAGCATGAAGGCGCTCGGGTCCTGACCACCCCCGTCGACCACATTGGCCGGATCAACATCGATCAGTTGGCCGAAGACATCGCACGGGACTCAGCTCGGATCGCTGTGCTCACCACCATGTGGGCGAACAACGAGATGGGTACGATTCAGCCGATTCGCGAGGTCGTAAGCCTCGCCCAGCCGCACGGCATCTTGGTGCATTCCGATGCGGTGCAAGCCGCTGGCTATGTGAACGTCAACTTCGCCGAGAGCGGTCTCGACGCGATGACCATCACGGCACACAAACTCGGCGGACCAGTCGGCGTGGGTGCGCTCGTGATTCGTCGCGAAGTGGCCGCTACCCCGCTGATGCACGGCGGCGGTCAAGAGCGCGATATCCGTTCGGGCACGATCGGCGTTGCGCTGATCGCCGCGTTCGCCAAAGCAATCGAGATCACCACCGACACGCAAGCCGAAACCACCGCTCGGATCGAATCCCTGCGCGAGGAACTCGTGGCCCGTATTCGTGTCGCGGTCCCCGAAGCGATCATCAACGGCGACCCAGAAACAGGCTCAGACCATCGGCTGCCGAACATCGTGCACGCCACGTTCCCAGGCTGCGAAGGCGATGCGATGCTGATGCTGCTCGACGCCAACGGGGTCGAAGTCTCCACCGGTTCGGCCTGCGCTGCGGGCGTTCCGCAACCCAGTCACGTGCTGATCGCGATGGGGTTCGACGAAGGCGCCGCCCGCGGTTCGCTGCGCTTCAGCCTCGGACACGACTCGACCCAGGCCGATGTTGACCGATTGATTGCCGTTTTGCCGCAAGTATTCGAGCGCGCTCGGGCCGCGTCGCTAGTGAGGAAGCACTGATATGCGAGTTATTGCTGCCATGTCTGGTGGAGTGGATTCGGCTGTGGCCGCTGCTCGCGCCGTAGACGCAGGCCACGATGTGACGGGCGTTCACCTCGCACTCAGCCGCAACCCACGGTCGTACCGCACAGGCGCGCGCGGATGCTGTTCGATCGAAGACTCCAACGACGCGCGTCGCGCTGCCGACGTGCTCGGGATTCCGTTCTACGTGTGGGACATGAGCGAAGAGTTCGCCGACGAGGTGGTCGAAGACTTCATCGCCGAATATCAAGCGGGCCGCACTCCGAATCCTTGTTTGCGGTGTAACGAGAAGATCAAGTTCGCCGCCGTGCTTGATCGGGCCGTCGCGTTGGGGTTTGACGCTGTGGTGACCGGCCACTATGCGCGTCTCGACGAGTCGTCGGACGGCTTCATTGAGATGCACCGGGCTGTTGATCAGGGCAAAGACCAGTCGTACGTCTTGGGCGTGCTGACTCAAGACCAGTTGCGCCGCTCGCTGTTCCCGCTGGGCGGAAACACCAAAGACATCGTGCGTCTCGAAGCGGCCGAACGGGATCTGCAGGTGGCTAACAAGCCGGACAGCTATGACATCTGTTTCGTGGCCGACGGCGACAACGCCGGTTGGCTGAGCGAGAAAATCGGACCGCAACCCGGCGCCATCGTCGACGAGTCCGGCGAGAAGATCGGCGATCACGAGGGCGCGTATGCCTTCACGATCGGCCAACGAAAGGGCCTGCGTCTGGGAGTGCCCGCCGCCGACGGAAAGCCCCGGTTCGTGCTCGACATCGAACCCGTGAGCGGCACCGTGACCGTCGGGCCGAAAGCGCACCTCGAAGTCACCGGCCTCGGCTGTATTAAACCGTTGTGGTGCGCGGCCGCGCCCAGCGAGATTCTCGATTGCACGGTGCAATTGCGGGCCCACGGCGACGAGCACCGCGCTACGGTCACCGTCACCGAAACCGGTTTCGAAGTTGAATTGCTGGACCCCGCGTTCGGAATCGCACCCGGCCAAGCCTGCGTGATCTACCAGGGAACCAAAGTGATCGGTTCGGGCACGATTGCCCGCACACACCGGACCAGCGAAGTTCAAGCCGAAGTGAGCGCCAGTTCCAGTACATGATCGGATTCGATCTGGTCACCCACTGTGAAGGTGCGTTCGCCCACGATCACAAATCCGTGCCGCTCGTAGAACCGAATCGCTCGAACGTTCGCTTTGTTCACCCCGAGACGTAACCAATGAGCGTCTCGCGCAGTGGCGAACTCGATCGCTTCGTTCAGGAGCGCATCGGCTAAGCCGTGGCCGTGAAACTCTGGTGCCGCGTAACACTTGCTCACGAACCGGGCCTCGCCCTCGTCAATCAGCACGAGATACGCCGAAACCACGCCGTCGACGACCCCGACGGTCACCCTAGTTGTGGGCGCTTCGATCCAGTCTGTGAACGATTCAGCGTTGAGGTTGTCGGCGATGAAACGCTCGATGCTTTCGGTGCTCAAACTGGGCGGGCACGCCAGCGGAAACGTACGCGCTGCGAGCGCCACTAGCGCCGACACATCGGCGAGCGCTGCTTCGCGAATCTCCATCTGCTCATTGTGTGCCACGTGCGCTGGGGAACAATGAGTGCCATGCGCGCAACCGGGATCGGCTCCATGCCAGGCACGGAACCAGAACCGGTTGCCCGCTGGATCGTCGACTCCTTCGCGAACGACTTGGTTTTCGTGCCCGAACTGCCCGGCAGAGGCGCGCCTGCAGCGATGATTGGCCGTAC
>JAAZCT010000058.1 GCA_012513165.1 Actinomycetales bacterium | reverse complement strand
GTGTATCGCAACTCCAGCAGGGCGCTAGTCGCGAAGTTTTGCGCGATCAAGGCTTGACCCCCGCCGTCATCGATGCCAGTTTCGACGTTGCGCAAGGCGAGATCTTCGTGGTGATGGGCCTGTCCGGCTCAGGAAAGTCCACCCTCATCCGTATGGTGAACGGACTTCTGACTCCCACGTCGGGAAACATCACGGTTGCCGGATCCGACGTCAACGGCGTCGATGCCAAAGCGTTGCGTCAGGTGCGCCGCGAGAAGGTCAGCATGGTGTTCCAGCACTTTGCGCTGCTCCCCCACCGCACCGTCGGCGAGAACGCGGCTTATGGTCTGCAACTTCGCGGAGTCAACCGCGTGGATCGCGAACGCGCCGCTGAGCAGGCCCTCGAACTGGTCGGGCTGGCTGGCTGGGGCGGATCTCTGCCCGACGAACTCTCAGGCGGCATGCGCCAACGCGTCGGCCTTGCGCGCGCGCTCGCAGCTGAAACCGACGTGATGTTGATGGACGAAGCTTTCAGTGCGCTCGATCCCCTCATCCGCCGCGAGATGCAGGATCAACTGATCGAACTGCAACACCAGTTGGGCAAGACGATCCTGTTCATCACCCACGACCTCAACGAGGCCATGCGCCTCGGAGACCGCATCGCGATGATGCGCGACGGACGCATCGTGCAGATCGGCAGCTCCGAACAAATCCTCAACGACCCCGCAAACGACTACGTCGCCCAGTTCGTGCAAGACGTGGATCGAACCCGAGTGCTCACCGCGTCTTCCGTGATGGAGAAGCCCGTCGCCGTGCTCGGCACCGAACAAGGCCCGCGCGTCGCACACCGCCTCATGCGCGAGCACCAAGTCTCGTCTCTGATGGTCGTTGATCGGAAGCGCCACCTCAAAGGCGTGGTGCTGGAAGCCGATGTTGCTGCCGCAGTCGAGCGGGGTCAAAACGGCCTCGAGGGACTGGTGCTTCCGGCTCTCACGATTCATCCTGACGTCGCCGTTGCCGACCTGTTTGGCCCCTCCGCACAAAGCCCAGCCGCTTTGGCCGTCGTGGACGGGGAACGCCTGATCGGCGTGATCCCCCGCGTCACACTCCTCTCCGCACTGGGCGCGGTGGGCGGCGAAACCGAAGCCATCGAAGGCATCGGTTCAACCCACGACATGGAGGACGTCAACTCATGAATCCTGTATCCGCTGAGATCGACTGGGTTGAAACCGGCGTGCCCCGCATCCCTTTAGGTGAATGGATCGAGACCGGGTTCGCTTGGGTTCAAGCAACCGCGGGCGAGTTCTTCGACCTCGTTGCTGATTTGTTCGGTTGGCTGGTAAACGGCCTGACTGACCTCTTGCAGCTCCCCACCCCCATCGCGATGATCGCCATTTTTGCCGCGGCAGCTTGGCTGATCAAAGACTGGAAACTAGCCCTCGGCTCCTTTCTGGGGCTTGTCGCCATAGTTGGCTTTAACCAATGGGACAACGCGATGCAAACGCTCGCGTTGGTGCTCATGGCAACGTTCTTTGCGCTCATCATCGGCATCCCGCTTGGCATCGCTTCGGCCCGCTGGGACGGAGTAAGCCGCGCCATTCGACCCGTCATGGACCTCATGCAAACGATGCCCGCGTTCGTTTGGCTGGTGCCGGTGGTGACGTTGTTCGGCATCGGTGTTCCTGCCGGCCTCGTCGCGACCGTAATCTTCTCGCTGCCTCCAGCAGTTCGCCTCACCGAGCTCGGCATCCGTCAAGTTGATCCCGAAGTGGTCGAAGCCGGGCACGCATTCGGTGGCACTCAACGGCAAATCCTCAAAGATATTCAGCTGCCGCTCGCGATGCCGACTGTGATGGCCGGCGTCAACCAAGTCATCATGCTCGCACTCTCGATGGCCGTGATCGCAGGCCTCGTTGGCGGCGCGGGCCTAGGCGGCGCCGTGGTTACCTCGATCTCCCGCCTTGATGTGGGGCTCGGCTTCGAAGCGGGGCTTTCTGTTGTCGTGATCGCGATCTATTTGGACCGAGTCACGGCCGCTGCCAGCAGTTCAGGCGGGATCTTTCGGCGTCGCTCTCGCAAGCCCGAGAAAGACACATCATCCAATGAGACCGAAGCCGAGGTGAACGCCTGAGCAGTCCCAGTAAACCCAACCAAAACAAACGAAACCTAAGAATCTCAGCCGAAACTAAAACGACAAGTAACTAGGAGATCATGGACATGTTCAAGAAAATCACTCGCGGAATCGGCATCGCAACTGCCGCATTCGCACTCATGTTTAGCGTTGCGGCCTGCAGCAGCGACAGTGACGACAAAGGCGCAGCAGACAAGAACATCACGTTGGGAATCATTCCTTCGTGGACTGACGGCCTCGCGACGGCCTATCTGTGGAAGAACATCCTCGAAGACGAGGGCTACACAGTTAAGATCACCGAAATTGCCGAAGCCGCCCCGCTTTACACGGGCCTCTCTAAGGGCGATATCGACATCTACCCATCGGCTTGGTCTGAAGTAACTCACGCCGACTACATGAAGAAGTATGGCAACGACCTTGAAGACCTCGGCGCTTACTACGAAGGTGCGGGATTGTTCCTCGCTGTTCCTGACTACAGCGACGCTAAGTCCATCGCTGACCTCCCCGACAACGCCGCCAAGTTCAACAACAAGATCGTGGGCATCGAGGCCGGCGCTGGCTTGACTCGCGCAACCAAAGAAGACGTCATGCCTGCATACAAGTTGAACGAAGCCGGCTTCGAACTTGTTGAGTCCTCGACGACCGCCATGCTTGCCGAGTTGAAGCGCGCTGTCGAACGCAAGCAAGACATCGTGGTCACCCTGTGGGCACCGTTCTGGGCTAACTCCGAGTTCCCCGTTCGTCCGCTTGAAGATCCTAAGACTGCCTTTGGCGAGTTGGAAGATCTTCACGCAATCGCGACTGCCGGTTTTGCCAAGAAGCACCCTGAAGTTGCCGACTTGTTCGCTAACTTCAAGCTCGATGGTGACGCGTTCGGTTCGCTCGAAGCACTGGTCACAGCCGAAGAATGGGACGGCGATCCAGCTGGAGCCGTTCAAGCTTGGCTCGACGAAAACCCGGACTTCGTTGCAGGCCTGAAGGGCTGACGTTTTCCACTCAGTGGGCTCGCACCGATCGGTGCGGGCCCACTGTTGTTTTTTTGGCAGATCGTTTGAGTAAATTCGCGCATTTCGGGAATAGCCGAGAGTGGTTGAACGCTGAACTATAATATGAGCACTCTTATCTCCACGACCGATCTGCCCGCCCTCGACGACGCGGGCCTCGACCTGCTGTTCCGCAAAGGCCGCACGTCCAACAGTTTCTCGGCCGAGCCCGTAGCCCTCGAGACCCTTCGCGATATCTACGACGTGGCGAAGTTCGGCCCCACTCAAGCAAATAGCCAGCCGTGGCAGTTGGTGTTCCTCACCAGCGATGAGGCGAAGGTGCGCCTGCTCCCCCATATGAGCGACGGCAACCGCGCGAAGACCGGCACGGCCCCAGTTGTGGCGATAGTCGCGTCCGACGCAGACTTCAACGAACACATGCCCGAAGTCTTCCCGCACGCACCGGAATCAAAAGACTGGTTCGGCGATCTTGAAAACCGCCGCGAGGTGGCGAAGTTCAACGTTGGTTTGCAGGTCGGCTACCTGATCACCACGATCCGCGCTTTTGGTTTGGCCGCCGGCCCGATGACTGGTTTTGACAACGCCGGAGTGGACGCCGAGTTCTTCGCCGGCACGAATCGTCGCAGCCACGTCATCATCAACATCGGCCATCCGGGCGAGAACCCGTGGTTCGATCGTTTGCCTCGCCGCGCCTTTGAGGATGCTGCAGAAGTTCTCTAAGCGTCCCCGAATTCAATGCCGGAACCGGCGTGCGATATTCTGAGCGCTGCCCTTACAGGGCGTGGCCAGGTAGCTCAGTTGGTACGAGCGACCGCCTGAAAAGCGGTAGGTCGCCGGTTCGATCCCGGCCCTGGCCACATGGAAAAGACTCGTCCCGTAGGGGCGGGTCTTTTGCATGTAATCTGCGCTGTGATCGAGTGGGGGCACCCCCTGCACGCAGTGCTGGGGGACCCGGCCCTGGCCACATGGAAAAGACTCCTCCGCAGGGGCAGGCTTTTTTCATTCAATCTGCACCGCGAACAAGCCTGGGCCCCTCGGCTAGTACAGAGGACGCGCAGTTCGTCTACGCTCCAATCATGCCGTTCACCCTCGTCCATCCCGTGGC
>JAAZCT010000008.1 GCA_012513165.1 Actinomycetales bacterium | reverse complement strand
CGCGTGAAGCTTGGTCCGGTGACGATCGCTGAAAGTAACGATCTGGAGCCGGGGTCCGCACGAATCGAAAAGAAGCGCGTATTGGTGGGTACCGCCACCAACGATGTCGTTTTGGGTGACGTGCAACCGCACGGCAAAAAACTGATGCGCGCCGCTGACTGGGGTCGAGGCCTCGGTGGCGCGAGCGAGGTGGAGTTTGTATGAAAAACACTGATCCACGCCGTATCGCTTATGAAGTGATGAACGCGGTCCGCGAAGAAGACGCCTATGTGAACTTGCTCCTGCCGTCGATTCTGCAGGCACGCAAGGTCGATACACGCGAGTCTGCGCTGGCTACGGAACTCACGCACGGCACGATCCGTATGCAGGGGATCTACGACGCAATCGTCGACAAACTCGCGAAGAACACGGTAGATCCGCAAGTGCGAGACGTGCTGCGTCTCGGTGCCCATCAGTTGTTGTCAATGCGCATACCCGACCATGCGGCCGTTGATACGACGGTGCGGTTGGCGCGCAGCGTGATCGGGCACAAGCCGGCCGGTTTCGTGAACGCGATCATGCGGCGGATCGCGCAGAAGGATTTGGATGGCTGGCTCGATGAGCTGACCAAGAACCTCTCGGGAGATGAGGCGCTCGCGTTGCGCTATTCGCATCCCGAGTGGATTGTGGCGCTGTTGCGTGAGTCGGGCGGCCCCGACCGAATCGAGCCGTTGCTCGCGGCACACAACGCTCGCCCGAAGGTCACCTTGGTGGCGCGTCCGGGCTTGATCTCGCCCAAGGTTCTGCCTGGCGAACCGGGCAAACTCAGCCCGTACGCGGTGATCCTGGATTCGGGCGCGCCCGGTGCGATCGCAGCCGTACGCGATGGGCGTGCCGGAGTGCAGGACGAGGGCTCGCAGATGGTGGCGCTCGTTTCGAGTGAGGTCACGCTTGCAGCTAGCGACGAGAACTGGCTCGATCTGTGCGCTGGGCCCGGTGGAAAGGCAGCACTGTGGGGTGCGATTGCTGCGGAACGTGGCGCGCACGTGGTGGCGAACGAATTGCAAGAACACCGCGCCGAGTTGGTGCGTTCATCTACTGTGGCGCTGCCGAATGTGGACGTGGTGTCGCATGACGGGCGAAGTGGCCCGTGGCAGCCGGGCAGTTTTGATCGAGTGCTCGTGGATGCGCCGTGCAGCGGTTTGGGTGCGTTGCGTCGCAGGCCCGAGTCGCGGTGGCGCAAGTCCGAAGAAGACCTGGTGGGACTGACAGCGTTGCAGCACGATTTGTTGGCCGCTGCGATCGCGTACACGCGTTCTGGCGGGATCGTGGCCTATGCGACGTGTTCGCCGATCGCAGCAGAAACGACCGACATCGTGGCCGGAGTGCTTGGCGAGAACGTGCAACTGGAGTCGGAACATCGCTGGTGGCCGGACGAACACGGCACCGACGCGATGTATCTGGCGCTCCTTCGGATTTCGTAGTCGCTAGGCTGGTCACATGCGCATCACGCCCAGCTTGCTTAACGCCGACTTTTCCCGCCTCGCTGACGAAGCCGCACGGATCGGGTCGGCAGATTTCCTGCACATGGATGTCATGGATAACCACTTTGTGCCGAACCTGACGCTCGGCGCGCCCGTGATCGAATCCCTCGCGAAGGTGGCCAAGCAGCCTATCGACGCACACCTGATGATCGCCGATCCAGACCGGTGGGCACCCCAGTTCGTGGAAGCCGGCGCCAGCAGCGTCACCTTCCATGTCGAAGCAGCCGCTGCGCCCATTCGACTGGCGCGCGAACTGCGCAGCATGGGAGCCCGCGCCTCGATGGCACTCAAACCAGCCACCCCGATCGAGCCCTACGAAGACATGCTGCCCGAGCTGGACATGGTCTTGATCATGACGGTCGAGCCAGGTTTCGGCGGACAGAAGTTCCTCGATGTGTGCCTTCCCAAGATCCGCCGCACTCGCGCCATGCTCGACAAGGTGGGCGGAGACATTTGGTTGCAAGTCGACGGGGGAGTGTCGCTAGAAACGATCGAACGCTGTGCCGAAGCGGGCGCTGACACGTTCGTCGCAGGCTCAGCGGTCTACGGCGCAGACGATCCCTCGCAGATGGTCGAGGACTTGCGCTCGCGCGCCGTTTCGGCCTGCGCGCATTGAGTCTCGTTTTCGCTCGGCTAGACTTCGAATGTTCGAGCAAACGCTCGCGTGCCCGGGGTCGGTGAAAGTCCGAGCCGGCGGTGATAGTCCGCGACCCGCGTCAAGCGGTTGAACTGGTGAAACTCCAGTACCGACGGTTAAAGTCCGGATGGTAGGTGCACGTACGTTCTGTATCGTCGCGCGCTCGCGTTCGCCGATGCCAGCACGGTTGCCCCGGGTCGTGAGACCGACGAGAGGAGCAGCCGTGGCGACCACAGCTGAAACCGAGGCCATGCGTCTCGCGTTCGCTGCTGCCCGCGAAGCGGTCAACACGCTACCCAACCCGCAAGTCGGTTGTGTGGTGCTCGACGCCGACGAGAACGTGATCGCGCTCGGGCATCATCATGGGGCCGGCCAACCACACGCTGAGATCGAAGCGTTGAACCAAGCAGGAGAGCGCACACGAGGGGCTACCGCCGTCGTCACGCTTGAACCCTGCAAGCACACCGGGCGAACGGGCCCTTGCGCCGAAGCGTTGATCGCTGCTGGTGTGCGTCGGGTGGTGTTCGCCGCCAGCGACCCGAACGCCCAAGGTGCCGGCGGAGCCGAAGTATTGCGAGCCGCTGGGGTAGACGTCGAAGCGGGTCTACTCGCGGCAGAAGGCGAACAGTTGATCGAGGTCTGGGCGCACTTGCATCGCACCGGCCGACCGTTTGTGACTTGGAAGTTCGCTGCCGGAATCGACGGACGCAGTGCCGCTGCTGATGGCACGAGCCAGTGGATCACCTCGGCTGAATCGCGTGCGGACGTGCATCGGCTGCGAGCTGAATGTGATGCGATCCTGATCGGAACCGGAACTGCGCTGGCTGATAACCCGCGGCTCACAATCCGTAACGAGTTCAACGAACTCGCGGCGCAACAACCTCTGCGCGTGGTGGTGGGCGAAAGCGAAATCCCACGCAGTTTCAACCTGCACTCGTCTGAAGCCCCCACGATGTTTCTCAGCCAACGAGACCCGATCGCGGTGCTCGCGGAACTCAGCGAGATCCCGATCCATCACGTGTGGCTCGAAGGCGGGCCGACGCTTGCTGGCGCATGGCTCGATGCCGGTGTGGTCGACCGCGTGATCGGCTACCTCGCTCCTACCGTGGTCGGCTCGGGTTTGGCTGCCGTCACGACGAGCTCCCCCACGTTGAGCGACCAACCTCGCTTTGACTATCGCGAGGTCTCCCAGATCGGTCCCGACCTGCGCGTGACCCTCGGGCCGAAAGCACCAGAACCAACTACCGGAGAGGGACTGTGATGTTCACCGGACTTGTAGAAGAAATCGGCGAAGTCGTCCAGATCGAGGATTTGGGTGACTCCACCAGAATCACGATCCAGGCTGCCACGGTGCTCGAGGACGCGAAACACGGCGACTCGATCAGCGTCAACGGCTGCTGTCTCACGGTCATGGCGCAAACGCTAGGCACGTTCAGCGCCGATGTGATGGCTGAATCGCTCGCACGCACGAACCTCGGGGATGCTCGCGTGGGCGATCCGGTCAACCTCGAACGCGCCGCGCTCGTGTCGACCCGGCTGGGCGGACACATCGTGCAAGGGCACGTCGACGGCACCGGCACGCTCCTTGAACGAGTGCCCAGCGCAAACTGGGAAACGTTCCGGTTCAGTGTGCCTAGCGAACTGGTTCGTTATCTCGTCGAGAAAGGCTCCATCACCGTGAGTGGGACATCGCTGACCGTGGTGGACGTCGTCGACGGGCCCGAAGCGTCCTTCTCTGTTTCCCTCATTCCCACCACCTTGACCGACACGATTCTGGGCGCGCTGCAGCCAGGCACTCCGGTGAATCTGGAAGTTGATGTGCTCGCCAAATATGTAGAACGGCTACTGACCGTAGCGAAAGGATCAAATTCATGACGCAACTGGACACCATCGAGCGCGCGATCGCGGACATCCGTGCTGGCAAAGCCATCATCGTGGTCGACGACGAAGACCGCGAGAACGAAGGCGACATTATTTTCGCCGCGCAGAAAGCCACGCCGGAACTGATGGCGTTCTTGGTGCGATACTCCAGCGGCCTGATTTGTGCGCCGGCCGCCGGCGAAGTGCTTGACCGGCTGTCGATCCCGTTGATGACGCCGCACAACCGCGAAAAGATGCGCACCGCGTACACGATTTCGATCGACTCGCGTGATGGCATCACCACTGGTATTTCCGCGTCAGACCGGGCGCGCACGTGCCGGGTGTTGGCCGACTCGGCCACCGAGCCATTCGAATTGGTGCAGCCCGGCCACATCATCCCACTGCGCGCCAAGCCCGGCGGAGTGCTCGAACGCGCGGGCCACACAGAAGCTGCTGTCGATTTTGCGCGATTGGCTGGCCTCTCGCCGGTCGGCGTGATCGGTGAAGTCATGAACGACGATGGCACGCTCATGCGTACGCCGGAGTTGCGGGAACTGGCAGACAAGAACGATCTGGCGCTCGTCTCGATCGAGGACCTGCAAGTCCATTTGCGCCTGCAAGAATCCCAAGTGGAGCGCCTGGCCGACACCGTGTTGCCCACTGAGTTCGGCGAGTTCAAAGCGCTGGGTTACCGCGATCGGATCGACGGCGGCGAACACATTGCGTTGATCTACGGCGACCCATCGCCCGCCGACGTGCTGGTGCGCGTGCACTCCGAATGCCTGACCGGCGACGTCTTCGGTTCGCAGCGCTGCGATTGCGGGCCTCAGTTGGAGGCTTCGATGGCTGAGATCGCTGAAGCCGGTTCGGGCGTCGTGGTCTATTTGCGAGGCCAAGAAGGTCGCGGCATCGGGCTGATCCACAAACTTCAGGCATACGCGCTGCAGGATCAAGGTCAAGACACGGTGGACGCGAACATCAGCCTCGGCTTCGCAGACGACCAACGCGACTATTCGGCCGCTGCGCAAATCCTGCGCGATCTGAAGGTCGAGAGCGTGCGCCTGCTGAGCAACAACCCAGACAAGTCCCGTCAACTGGAACGCTATGGGGTGCGCGTATCGGAGCGCAAAGCCATCGTGGTCACACCCACGATCCATAACTTGAAATACCTGCAGACCAAAGCCCAACGCATGGGCCACGATCTGCCCGAGTCGCTATTCGCAGTGGAGGAACAAGCATGAGTGGACACGGAGCTCCCGTCATCTCTTTGAACGCACCTGACGCCAACGTGGCGATCGTCGCCTCGAGTTGGCACACGGAAGTCATGGACGGATTGATCGCTGGCGCGCAGGCGGCTTTGGCCGATGCCGGCGTGACCGAGGTGACTTTGCTGCGTGCACCTGGCTCGTTCGAGCTGCCGGTGATTTCACAGGCGGCGGCGAACGCTGATTTCGATGTGGTGATTGCGCTGGGTGTGATTATTCGCGGTGGGACTCCTCACTTCGAGTACGTGTCTGCGGCCGCCACAGACGGTCTAACGCGTGTGGCGCTCGATACGGGCGTACCGATCGGTTTCGGCCTGTTGACGTGCGACAACGATGAGCAAGCACTCGACCGCGCTGGCCTCGAACACAGCAAGGAAGACAAGGGCCGCGAAGCCACCGAAGCAGCGCTCTCGGCGTGGCTGACGATCCGCGAACTCGGCGCAAACTGACGTGCTGCGCGCGCTGGCGTGGCGGGGGAGCAGTGCGCGAACGTGGTGCGCACTAGACTGGCAATGATGAAAACGTTCGAGGCCCTGTTCACTGAACTCCAAGAGAAGGCCACCACCCGTCCTGAAGGCTCCCGCACCGTCGCCGAGCTGGATGCTGGCGTGCATGCGATTGGCAAGAAACTCGTTGAGGAAGCCGCCGAATCGTGGATGGCCGCCGAGCACGAAGGCCCCGAGCGCACCGCCGAGGAAATCAGCCAACTCCTGTATCACGCCCAGGTCATGATGATCGCGGCTGGAATCAGCCTCGACGACGTGTACTCGCACCTGTGATTCATTGCTCTTTATTCAGAAACCCGAAGGAAACAGGCTCTCATGTTGAAGGTTGCCGTACCGAACAAAGGTTCGCTTTCCGAGGCAGCGGCTGCCATGCTCGCCGAAGCGGGATACCGCCAGCGTCGCAACAGCAAAGACCTCGTCGTTGTCGACCCTGAAAACCAGGTTGAGTTCTTCTACCTGCGTCCGCGCGACATCGCGATCTATGTCGGTCAGGGAATGCTTGATGTCGGTTTGACCGGCCGCGACTTGCTCGCCGATTCGGGTGCGAAAGCCGATGAAGTGATGCAGTTGGGTTTTGCTCGCTCGACGTTCCGCTTTGCGGCGCCGATGGGTGTCATGAGTTCGATCACGGATCTCGCTGGCAAACGCATCGCCACCTCGTACCCGGGGATCGTGCGCACACACCTGGCAGACAAGGGCGTCGAAGCAGACGTGGTTCGTCTCGACGGCGCCGTGGAAACCTCGATTCGTTTAGGGGTTGCCGATGCGATCGCAGACGTGGTCGAAACCGGCACCACGCTGCGTCAAGCCGGTTTGGAAGTTTTCGCAGATCCGATTCTCGAATCTGAAGCAGTGCTGATTACGCGTCCTCTCGAATCTTCGCCCGAAGGCTTCACCGTGTTTCAGCACCGGCTGCAAAGCGTTTTGGTGGCTCGGGACTACGTGATGATGGACTACGACATCCCGTCTGTTCACGTCGATAAAGCCATTGAACTTACCCCGGGAATCGAGTCGCCTACGGTCTCGCCGCTTCATCGCGAAGGGTGGGTTGCCGTGCGTGCGATGGTTCCGCGCAACGTCGCCCAACGGCTCATGGATGAGTTGTATGACCTCGGTGGCAGAGGTATTCTGGTGACGGAGATTTCGGCATGTCGGATTTGAGAACGTTTCGTTCCAAAGGCCTCATCGTTGTTTCGTGGGTGACGGTCGCAATCCTTGCTGGTCTGATGATTTTCATCGGCCTGAACATGCCCGAAAGCATGAAGTTCAGCATGTCGGGAAACATTACGATGTGGCTGCTGATTGGGGCTTGGGCGTTTTTAGCTTGGGCGATTTCCCGCAGCAAAGTGACCGCTGATTCTGAGAAGATCGTGATCGTGAATGGACTTCGCACATACACGTTCGCTTGGTCGGACGTCGCGGCACTTTCGATGAACCCCGGCGCGCCCTGGCCTACCTTGATCACTCAGGACGATCGACGCGTGATGTTGTTTGGATTGCAGGGCAGCGAGGGCAAGCCGACGCGCAACGCACTGGCTTGGCTTCGCGAGCACGTGGCATGAGTTGCGGCGAGGGGCCGTCGCTGGCTGAACCAGCGTTCCCGAACGATGACGGCTTAGTCGACCCGACGTTGGTTGAGGTGTTGGCTGATTCGGCGCGTGTTCTGGCTCGAGTCGGAGGAGCTAGGGTCTTTACCCCAGTGGTTGCTGTGTTGTTGGACGATCCTGAGGTTGCTGCGGTTGAAGGCGACAAGAACTCGGAAATGGCGGCGGTCTTCATGACTGGCGCCGATGGACGCAAAGCGCTGTTGGCTTTCACCAGCGTTGCCGCGATGAGTGCCTGGAACACACAAGCCCGCCCCGTTTCTGTGTTCGGCAAAGACGCAGCGCAAGCGGCACTTGATGACGGCGCATCAGCGATGTTGCTCGATCTGGGATCTCCGAGTTTTCACGTGATCGAGACAGACGATCTGATGCATCTTGCTGCTGGCCACCAATTCGTGCAGACGCCCGTAGGTTCGGCTTGGATCGAGCCGGCTTCCTAGAACTGCTGAATCGCGGAGGGGTGCCGAGCCCGTTTTGGGGTTCGGGGCAGTTGCCTGATAGACTTGATGGTTGAAGCGGAGTCTTCTCCCACCTTCCGGGTTTCTGATCCGGGGGTAAGCCCCAACAGTTTCGGCTGTTGGCGTGGCTCGAACCTCACGGTTTGCGCTGCATTCTGGCCTCTGCTTCTAGCGGGGGCCTTTTTCGTTTGGCCTCCATTAAGACAACAGGAGGATCCATCAGCACAGATCTGCGCGTCAACGAACGCATTCGTGTCCCGGAGGTTCGACTCGTCGGACCAGGCGGTGAACAAGTTGGCATTGTTCGTATTGAAGATGCACTTCGGTTAGCAGAAGAGGCCGATCTCGATCTCGTCGAGGTTGCCCCTCAGTCACGCCCACCGGTGTGCCGCCTTATGGACTACGGCAAGTTCAAGTACGAAGCCGCCCAAAAGGAACGCGAATCGCGACGCAACCAGACGAACACCGTCATCAAAGAGATGAAACTCCGTCCGAAGATCGATCAGCACGACTACGACACGAAAAAAGGTCACGTCGTTCGATTCCTCTCCGGCGGAGACAAAGTGAAGATCACGATCATGTTCCGTGGCCGTGAGCAACACCGTCCAGAACTCGGCTACCGCCTGCTGCAACAGCTTGCAGGAGACGTCGAAGAACTGGGATTCATCGAATCGAATGCACGCCAAGACGGCCGCAATATGACGATGGTGTTGGCACCTCACAAAAAGAAGTCGGAAGCCCAGGCTGCTATCAAGGCAGCTAAGAAAGTCTCGATGGCAGAAAAAGACGCAGAGCGTCAAGCTGATGCTGACTACGAAAAGGCTCACCGCGAGGAACACAAGAAAACAGCAACACCCAAGAAGCCTCGGCGTAAATCCGAGAATCTCGACCCAGACATGGAGGCATAATGCCGAAGTTCAAGACCCACTCGGGCATGAAGAAACGCATCAAGATCACAGGTAAGGGCAAGCTCCGCCGCGAGCAGACCAACCGCCGTCACCTCTTGGAGTACAAGTCATCTACGCGTACTCGCCGTCTGGCTGGCACCACAGATGTGTCCAAGGCTGACACCAAGCAAGTCAAGAAGTTGCTCGGTCTCTGAGCGTCCGTCCCTTATTTTTGAACTAAAGGAGTACCACTGTGGCACGCGTCAAGCGTTCAGTGAATGCACAAAAGAAGCGCCGGGAGATCCTCGAGAAGGCATCCGGTTACCGCGGTCAGCGTTCGCGCCTTTACCGCAAGGCCAAAGAACAGGTCATCCACTCGCACGTATACGAGTACAACGACCGCAAGAAGCGCAAAGGTGACTTCCGTCGCCTCTGGATTCAGCGTATTAACGCTGCTGCCCGCGCTAACGGCATGACCTACAACCGTTTCATCCAGGGTTTGAAGGCCGCTGAAGTCGAAGCTGATCGTAAGATCCTCGCCGACTTGGCTGTCAACGATCCGGAAGCGTTCACGGCTCTCGTTGAGGTCGCTAAGGAGAACCTCCCTGAAGACGTTAACGCTCCGAAGGAACCAGTTGCCTGATTTTCAGGTGAATCGAGTGGCGAGCATGCTGGGTGATCTCACCGTCCGTAGCGGACGCGTGAAACGAGCCAAGCGGCTCGCCACTCGTTCTTTTCGGGCCGAATCTGGCGAGTTTCTCGCTGAAGGCCCGCAAGCAGTGCGTGAAGCCCTGATCGAAGGGCTGGCGCGCGATGTGTTTGCCACGCCCGAAGCATTCGAGCGGCACAGTGATCTGCCGCCACTTGATTCAGGCGACGCCGAATGGCACCTAGTCGACGAAGAAGTCCTGACTCATATCGCTGACGCAGTGCATCCGCAAGGAATCGTGGCGCGCTGCGTCCAAGTGCGCTACGAACTCGACGTCGTTCTTGCAGATGATCCGCAACTGATCGTGGTGTGCGCAGCCATTCGGGATCCCGGCAATGCTGGGTCCGTGATCCGGGCAGCCGATGCGGCAGGTGCAGATGCGGTGATCTTTGCCGGCGACTCGGTCGACCCTTGGAATCCCAAAGCAGTTCGTGCGAGTGTTGGCTCAGTTTTCCACGTGCCCGTCGTTATTGAACGAGATGTTCTCGGG
>JAAZCT010000057.1 GCA_012513165.1 Actinomycetales bacterium | reverse complement strand
GTCCTGCTGTATGTGATGTTGCGCGAGAGCGCTCACTTGCGCTTGTTCGCGCATGCCACGTGGTTGCGTGCAGCTCTGATCAACGCGATCGAAGAGTTCGGCCGCGGAATGCGGGTCAACGTCGAATCGATCGAAGATCGGATGCAGGGGCTCGATCCGAGCAACCCCGAGGCGCTTCAAGCGGCACTGTCCGGCGGGATGTTCGAACCTGAAACCACGCCTGAGATGCAGCGGGCAAAGGACCGACTCGAACTGCTTTTGGCCTTGATCGAGGGCTGGGTCGACGAGGTGGTTTCGCAGGCCACCGCAGAGACTATGCCTGCTGCTCGGGGGCTCGCGGAAACCATGCGTCGCCGACGGGTCACCAAGGGTCCGGCCGAAGATGCGTTCTCGTCACTTGTTGGCTTGGAGTTGCGACCACGTCGGTTGCGAGATGCCGCCGCCTTGTGGGGCGCACTGCGAGATCGAGAAGGAGCGAGCGCCCGCGACGCAATCTGGGGCCACCCCGATCTCACGCCGACGAGTGCTGACCTCGATGATCCGTTGGGCTTCGGAACGAAGGAACCTGAAGGCATGAGCGATGCCGCGTTCGACTTCGCCCTCGAGCAACTGTTGGCTGAGGATTCAGGTATTCAGAACTCCGACGAAGAATCGAATCCTGGATCCGATTCGTGAGCCGGACGTCCGCGACGACCTCGCTGATGGGCGATGTGCGCGAGGTGTTGACCTCGTGGACGGCGCCGGATCACGCTCAAGACCAACTACGCCAAGATTTCTTGTCTTTGGCTATGGCCGAGTCCGACGCTGCGCTTCGACAATGCGCGCCCGACCACATCACGGCAAGCACGCTTGTCTTTTCGGCGGATCGTTCGCATGTCGCTTTGCTGTTTCATCCGAAGTTCGATCGCTGGCTCCAGATGGGCGGCCACTGTGAACCGGATGACATGTGTTTGAGCGACGCTGCTCTGCGGGAGGCCCTAGAGGAGACAGGGCTGAATTCGGTGGAGTTGGATCCGGTGCCGGTGTTGTTGTCTCAACATCGGGTGAAGTGCTGGCCCGAGGGACACCACCTCGATGTCCAGTTCATGGCCCGCGCGGAGCCCGGAGCCACGTTGACATGCTCTGACGAGTCAACTGACCTTCGTTGGTTCGCACTCGACGAGGTTCGGTTGGTGTCAGATGACTCCGTGAACAGCCTGTTGGCGGCTGCTTTGTCGCGCATCGATCAAGTTTGATCCGACACGCCCTAGCACTTTGCTAGGCCCGTAGAAAACCTCAGCGTTTGTCCACAGGTAGCGCTCTGATGCCGAGTTATCCACAGATAGTGGCCCATATCCGCGATTGACTGTAACGGCGAGTTATTCACAGAGTGTGACCTCATTCACACTGCGATTAACCACATGAGTCACATGAGAACCTTCTGCCTTAACCCAACTCATCCACACCGTTATCCACCGACCACTCGGCGATTCCCATAGGTTGTCCTCAGGTTTATCCACATGAGTGGACACATGTTCACACGATGGCCCCTTGACCAGACGCCCCACCACCTCTACGTTGATCACAGGAGAACCTCCGAAACCGTGCGCCCGGGGAAGGCGCGCCGCGTCGGAGGTTCCCTCATTTTCCGCCGAAGACCAGTCACAATCACTTATGTGAGACAACTCACATTCTGATCGGAGAATCCTCATGGCAGAAACATGGTCCGGCGAGTTCTACTGCGTCAAGTGCAAGGAAAAGCGCGAAGCCACCGGTGAAATCCACGTCAGCGAAAAGGGCACGAAGATGGCCAAAGGCATCTGCCCCACCTGCGGCACCAAGCTCAACCGCATTCTCGGCAAAGCCTGAAACACCACCCACACTCTCCACAACCTGCCAGCAGGCTGTGGATCACTCGCACGCGAAGTGGGCGACTGACGCACGATGTCTCCATGACTTCGAGCCTTCGCCCACTACTCGTGCCTGGCGCGCGGCTATATCGCCTCAGTGCCACCAGTGCCCTCGTTGGCGCCCACCCGGGGAAACTTATCGCCTTGAAACCCGGGACGTTCGAACTCCTGCGACTCCTCAACGGCGCACGCGATCTAGACCGCCTCCAAGCCCTACTCCAACGCGAAGTGCCCGATTTTCGCGGTGACGTCCGCGAGATTCTCGCGCCCCTGATCCAGTGCGGCGCTGTCCTCCCCCACCGACCTGCCCGCTTCGGGCTCTCATCCCCGCACATTTCAGCCGACGGACCCGCCGCCCCATTCGCGTCGCTGCTGGAATCAGCGCTGTCGCCGCGCAGACCGACACGTGCCCCCGTCCGCGCTAGCCGCCAACACCCGTGGCACATCATCGTCTCCACGGGCGAGCCCGCCCGTCTCGTTTTCGACCAGTTCCTGATCGACGGCATCAGCCACGTGCCCGTCGTGCTCGAGGCAGAAACCGTCCACATTGGCCCGCTCACCGTTCCGACGCTCAGTCCGTGCCTGAACTGCTACGACGAGCACCGTAACCGAACCGAACCACGCTGGCCTGCGCTCACGGCACAGTTCGGC
>JAAZCT010000056.1 GCA_012513165.1 Actinomycetales bacterium | reverse complement strand
TTTCTTCGGTTTCTTCGCTAGTTTCAAAGCACGGGCGGCACCGGGTTCAGTTTTGGCGCAGTTGGCCAGCAAACCCAACGCCGCCATGGTCACGAGCAGGCTCGAACCGCCATACGAAATGAGTGGCAACGGCACGCCGATCACCGGGAGCAACTTGAGCACCATCGCGATGTTCACGACTGCTTGAGTCATCAGCCACAATGTTATGCCTGCCGCCAAATACCGGGCGAAGCGATCCTTGCTCCGCGACACGATTCGGTACCCCGCGTAACCCAGCATCGCGAACAGGCCCAAAATCACTAGACCGCCCATGAGGCCCAGCTCTTCACCGATGACCGCGAGAATAAAGTCAGTGTGGGCTTCGGGCAAAGCGCCCCACTTTTGCCGACTGTTGCCCAATCCAAGTCCCCAAAAGCCGCCGCGAGCAAATCCCATCGTGGCTTTCACAACCTGATATCCCGCGCCTTCTGGATCAGCCATCGGATCCCAGAACGACATGAGGCGAGCAATGCGGTGAGGCGCGGTTCCGACGAAGAACGCCATAGCGCCCACTAGAACAGACAAGATAACCGCGAAAGCCTTCATCGGAAATCCTGCCACCCAGAACATGCCCAGAATGATCGCGAACAAGATCAGGGCCGTACCGATATCTTTCTGGCCGATCACCAGACCAGCCATCGCTATCACGACGATTCCGACCGGCGAGATGAAGTCCATGAAAGTCTTCATTCTGCCGTGCTGAGCAGCAAACATGTGCGCCATCCAGATCACAATGGCAAGTTTGGCGAATTCTGAGGGCTGCAAGCGCACGCCCGCTACGAGCGGCAGCCAGTTTCGGTTGCCGTTCACTTCGATTCCTAACGGCGTGAACGTCGCGGCAATCAGGGCAAAGACCACCAACATGAAAGGGAAGGAAAGCCGGCGCACGACGTTGAGTGGCAGGGAAACTGCCAACCACATGACCCCCGCACCCATCACCGTAAACACCAATTGGCGCACAAATACGCCGTACGAGTTTCCGCTCATACGTAGCGAGTTCACTGAACTGGCACTGAGGACCATAATGAGGCCCAGACCAATCAGCATGAGAGTGGTTCCAAGCACAATGTGATACGAAGCGAGTGGTCGCTGAAGCATGGAACGTAGTGACGCCATCGCTGCCGGGCGCCCGGGTACGGCCGAACTGCTCATGCTGTTCCTAAGGTGTGGGGAAGGGATCAGGAAACTGCCCCTTAGTCTCACTCACAACAGCCGACTCAGACCGAATTGCGCGCGTGTCGCACTCGCGAAGATTCGATACACCGCCTCACGAACGCTCAGTGAAGCGTGCTGGCGAAGTCTCCGATGCCAATTTTTACCCAGTGACTCTTGACTCCCACCGATCGAGCCACCGCACTCGCGGCCAATGCACTGATCACGACCTCGGCCTCGACGTCGCCCAAGTCGTCAAGCGTGAATAACTCTTCGGCTTCGTGGCGCGGATCGTCTCCGAAGGCGCGGTCCGCCACGATATTTTCAACCAAGCCGATGTCGCCAAAGCCGGGACTCGCCATGCTCACGCCTACTGCGCGAGCGCCCTCGACAACATCCGCATCTTCGGCAAGGCGTCGACTGCCAGCGTTCTGAACGCTATACACACACGCGATCTGAGTCCCAGAAAAGGGATTGAAAAGGGTGTCATCTGTGGGCGCGTCCACCGCGACCGCTGAAACCGGCGAGAGCGTCGTCGGCCAACGAAGTTGAGTCTCGCTGAGTTCTACAATCAGCACCGCCGGCCCTTCGGGGTCCATCACGGACTCCAGGAGCGATGCGTGCTGGTTACCAACGGCGAGCGCCCGGACTCCGGCGGCGCTCAGAATGCGTTCGAGAATCACGGCCGTAGCCGATCCGCTGCGAGATCCGGCCACTGTGAGCCAAGGAGCAGGTTCCTCGCCACGGATCTGCCAGGCGAGTTCCGCTTCACTCCAGATGGGGATTCCTCGACTATAAGCGTGCGCCACGATCGACGAATCGGCCATCCATTGCTCGGCCACGACCACCAGATCGAGATTGTCCAGAACTGAAGGCGCGCTTTCGCCATGATGTAGTTTCACGCCCAGATAGGTGAATAGTTTGGCTCGTTCGTCGTGGTTCGAGGCGATCTCGTGCGTATCGATTCCGATCACCGTGGCACCGATGTGGTGCAGCGCGTCTACTGCGGCGAGACCGACTGAGCCCAAACCGGCAACGGCCACCACGCGATCGGACCATTCGTCGCCAAATGAGGTGTGAGAAACGGCTCCGCTAGAGGGCACCGCTGACCCACTCCCAATAGAAGATTCCCATACCTGCGATGACTGTCAGTCCGCTAATGATCCAGAACCGCACAACGATCGTCACTTCGGCCCAGCCAAGCAACTCGAAGTGGTGCTGCAACGGGGCCATGCGGAAGACACGTTTCCCGCCAGAAAGCTTGAAATACCCGACTTGGATGATCACCGAAAGCGTAATGATGACGAACAGTCCGCCGAGGAAAACTAGGAGCAGTTCCGGTCGGGTCATCAGCGCGAACCCTGCCATGGCGCCGCCGAGTGAAAGCGAACCGGTATCGCCCATGAAGATCTTGGCAGGCGCTGTGTTCCACCATAGGAAGCCGAAACAGGCTCCCGTGATTGCTGCCGCCACGATCGCTAGATCGAGTGGATCGCGAACTTCGTAACACTTCGGCACGAGTTCCCGGGCGCAGTTTTGGTTGCTTTGCCAGATATTGATCAACGTATAGGCACCAAACACCATGACTGCGGCGCCCGTTGCTAGACCGTCGAGACCATCGGTGAGATTAACTCCATTGCTAGCTCCCGCGATCATCACGAGAACCCACAAGATCAAAAGCACGGTGGGCAAAGACCACGAGGTCATATCCCTGACAAAGGAAATGTGATGAGTGATCGGCGTGATCCCGTTGTCATTCTCGATGCGAATCGCAAAGAACGCGAATACCAAACCTACGATGGTTTGACCGATGAGTTTGGCTTTGCTTCGGAGTCCGAGACTCCGCTGTTTCGCGACTTTGATCCAGTCGTCCAAGAATCCAATCGCTCCGAGCCCGACGAACAAGAACAGGAGCAACACTGCGGAGGCGCTCGGATCTGTACCGGTGAACAATTTGGCGCCCGCATAGCCTGCGACCACGGAGAGCATGATGACCAGTCCACCCATCGTGGGGGTGCCTCGTTTGGTCTGGTGCGTGGTTGGCCCATCGTCCCGGATCAACTGCCCGTAGCCCTTCGCCACGAGGGCTTTTATCGCAAACTTGGTACCAATCAAAGTACCGAGAAGTGCGATTGCTCCCGCGATCAATACAGCCAGCATGCCAGCACTAATTCCTTTCGGGCGGCCTTACTTATGCGGCCATCAGCGCCGCGACAAGATTTTCCATTGCAATGCCTCTAGATGCTTTCACAAGAACGGTATCCCCCGAGCATAGGCTCGCCAGCAGCGTGTTTATTGCCACATCCATCGACTCACAATATTCGGCTCGGTCTCCCGCTCCTTCGGAGATGGGTTTCGCGCTGTGTCCAACAACCACGACTCGATCGACCCCTAAAGCCCGCGCTTTGAGGCCGATGCGGCGGTGGTGCTCGTCAGAGCTATCGCCCAGTTCCAGCATCGGACCAAGGACCGCAATAGAACGGCCACGCGCCACGCCGGCCAACGTTTCGAGTGCCGCGCTCATTGATTCGGGGTTGGCGTTGTATGCGTCGTTCAGCACCAGAATCCCGTTTGAGGTACGCGCTACCTCCATCCGCATGTGCGAACGCGGCGTTGCCGTTGCCAGTGCGTTGACAATCTGTGCCGGTTCCAGTCCGCACGCGATCGCGATCGCGGTGGCCGCGGCGGCATTGATGCCGTGGTGATATCCGACTTGGGGAATCGTCACCGGGAATTCGTCGCCACCGATTCGCAGGACCAACTCAGCATGTCCATCGTGATTCAGAGTCACTGGTGCCAGAAGATCGACGTCACCGTCGGCGCCAAACGTGATCGTGCGCCCCGAATGCGCCGACGCCATCTCAGCGACGACCCGGTCGCCAGCGTTGAGCACCGCCGCTCCGGACGATTTCAGTGCGGAAATGATCTCGCCCTTGGCGCGTCCGATTGCTTCGACCGACCCGAACTCCCCCATGTGCGCGGTGCCAACGTTGAGCACGGCAGCTACGTCCGGGCGTGCGATCGAGCACAAGTACTCAATGTGGCCGATGCCTCGCGCACCCATTTCCACCACGAGCCACCTGGTGTCGAGGCCCGCGCGCAGCACCGTGAGCGGCACGCCGAGTTCGTTATTGAACGATCCTTCGGCGGCAATGGTGGCTGCGTTCGACTCGAAAATGTGGGCGAGCAGATCCTTCACACTCGTCTTGCCCTGGGAACCCGTCAGCGCAACGACCGTGATGTCGCTTTGAGCACGAATCTGCGCGAGGGACCAGCGAGCCAGTTCAGCCACGGCGGCCAGCGGATCAATCACCACCACGCCAGAGCCCGGCACTTCTCGTTGAGCGAGCGTGGCAACTGCGCCCGCCCGCAGTGCCGATTCCACGTGGTCGTGGCCATCAGTCGATTCGCCGGCCATCGCAACAAAGAGGTCACCCGGCGTGGCTCGACGCGAATCCACAATCGCAGCGCCTGTCACGATCGTGTCTAGGTCGCCGAAGGCTCGACCGCCGACGATCTCGGCAATGCGTCCTACCGTCACATCAATCATGGCAGTTCCTCAAGCAGTTCCCGCGCGACGTGACGATCGTCAAAGGGATGGACCACGCCATTGATTTCTTGACCTGACTCGTGCCCCTTGCCCGCGACCACGATCGTGTCCCCCTGCGTCGCGGCCGCCAGCGCAAACTCGATAGCTGCTCGTCGTCCTTCGATTTGATGGACGCGCGCCTCGCCGGAGATCCCTGCAACGATCTCGGCTCGAATCTGAGCCGGGTCCTCGGAGCGAGGATTGTCGTCTGTCACGATCACGACGTCTGCCAACTCAGCAGAGATCTCGCCCATGAGCGGACGCTTGCCTCGGTCTCGGTCGCCGCCAGCGCCCATCACGATGACCAACTCGCCCGTGGTCACCGGGCGCAATGCCGTCAGAATCGCCCGAATCGCATCGGGTTTGTGCGCGTAGTCGACTACCACCGAAAAACCGCGGCCCGTGTCGATCTGTTCCATGCGTCCGGGCACGCCCTGAAGGTCTGCTAGTCCAGCGACAAGGTCTTCAGGCCGGTATCCGGCCGCGCTCAACGCCACAATCGTCGCGAGTGCGTTGGAAACATTGAACCGGCCCGGTATCGGCAGAACGAACGTCAGTGCTTCCCCAGAAGGCAAGTCCACGGAAACCTCGCTGCCTCGTCCAGACTCGTGAATAGAGGTGACTCGCCAGTTGGCGTCGTTCCCCTCGACCGAGAAGGTTTCGAATGGGATGGTGGTTTGTGCCGCCAGACGACGGCCAAACTCGTCATCAATATTGATCACGGCACGGCGCGCGTGCTCGGGGGTAAACAGCAGCGCTTTGGCGGCAAAATAGTCGTCAATGTCCGCGTGAAAGTCCAAGTGGTCCCGACCCAAGTTGAGGAACACCGCAACGTCAAAGATGAAACCGTTCACTCGTCCCTGTACGAGCGCATGACTAGAAACTTCCATGAAACAGGCTTCGACTTGTTCCTCGCGCATCACCGCAAACAGCGCTTGCAGTTCGGGCGCTTCGGGCGTGGTCAAGGCGCTGTGCACCGGATGCCCCGCAATTCGCGTGCCGATCGTGCCGACCACCGCCGAGCGACTCGGCCCGAACGCGGCCTGCGCGATATGCGTGGTCGTTGTTTTGCCTTGGGTACCTGTGATCCCGATCGTGACGAACGCTTCGCTCGGAGAGTCGTAGATGGCGGCGGCCACCATGGCCACGACGGCCCTGGGATCTGGAACCACCAACATCGGAAAGCCCTCAGGAACCTGCTGCGCCCCAACAGGGTCGGTGAGGACCGCTCTGGCGCCTGCGTCGATGGCCGCATCAAGGAACTGAATCCCATGCGCCGCCTGCCCCGCAGCCGCCACGAACAGATCGCCCGCGTGAACGCTCTTGCTGGCAAGTGTCAGTCCCGAAACTTTGGTGTGCGGGCCAGCCACCGTTTCGGCCTGAATCAGCTCAGCGAGGTCACTGAGTTTCTGATGCGCCAACGTCGCCGGACGCGTTCTCATTTGCTGCATATTCGACACCTCACTGAGTAAACCCTGTCATCAGAAACTCCGACACGTGGGCTTACCGGAAACTACCAGTAATGCTCCACTTTAGGAGGCTTTGAACCTGTTGGCGGGACGCCGAAACGTTCGAGCGCCATCGACATGATGTCTTTGAACACGGGGCCGGCCAGCGAGCCACCACCTGCATTGCTCGGCGGATTGTCGATCACAACATAGGTAAGGAACCTGGGGCGATCTGCCGGAGCAAACCCCACAAACGAAACGGTGTTCTGACCCCGAACGTAGCGTCCGGTCTTCGGATTCACTCTCCATGCCGTGCCGGTCTTGCCCGCCACCCGGTATCCCTCGATGTGAGCGCCCTTCGCGGTTCCGTTGTCCGCGGTGACACCTTCCATCATCCGCGTGACTTCGCTGGCAGCTTCGCGTGAGACGACTCGCGTTGTCTTCGCATCGTTGAGATCCGTCTTCTTGCCATCTGCATCGACCGCGCTTTGAGCGATGCTCGGGGTACACATTTCCCCGCCGTTCGCGATCGCACCGACGGCGCGAACGATTTGAACCGCATTCACCGAGATTCCTTGTCCGAACGAGGTCGTCGCATGCTTCGAGCGCGTCCAGTCGCGGGCTGGAGTTACCAGACCACGAGTTTCTTCAGGAAGATCAACTCCTGAGAGTTGCCCAAACCCGAACTTCGTCAGATAACTGTGGAAAACCGAGTCGCTCATCTGCTGCGCTGCGACGATCGTGCCGAGGTTCGATGACAGCGAGATAACTCCGCCGGCGGTCATGTTCAAGCTTCCGTGGTCCCAGTAGTCACCGATCGTGAATCCATCAACACGGATGCTGCTCGGCACTTTGATCTTGGTGTCAGCTTTGATCTTCCCCATGTCTGCGAGGGCAGCCATGGTGACCAGTTTCATGACGGATCCCGGCTCATAAACGTTGGACAAAGCCCGGTTGACGAGCGTCTCAGACTTGACGTTCTCACGAGTATCGGGGTTGTAGGTCGGGGCTTGAGACATCTGGACGATTTCGCAGGTTCGGATATCCATGGTGATCGCCAGCCCGTAGTCTGCGCCCGAGGACTTGACCACATCGGCAAGTCGTTGATCTGAATACCACTGGAGTTCACGATCGATCGTGGTCTGGATGTCTTGGCCCGGCGTCATTTCTTTGAGCGTTGATGCTGCAGAGGGAATGCGCTGGCCCGTGGCCGCGATCTCATATGTTTCGGCGCCATTAGTCCCGGTCAGCAGATCGTTGTATTGCTTCTCTAGACCGGCGATGCCATTTCGCTCGCCCTCAGTAATACCCAAAACATTGGCCGCCAAGGACCCGCCTGGGTACTTGCGCAGACTCACACCCTCGCCGAACACCCCTGGAAGACTTGCTTCGCTCAGGGCTGACAACGCCTTCTTGGCCGAATAGGCCGGGACGTTCTTCGTGACGTAGACGAAACGCGACTCCGGTTTGCGTAAAAGCTCAACCGTGTCGAAATAATCGATGCGATCGCCAAGTTCCTCGGTCAGGATCTTGGCGATCTTCGGTGCGTTCGGGCCGGTGAGATAAGGATCTGCGGTGAGCGAGGTGCCGGCTGTGCTCGAAACCATCGCTTCGCCGTTGCGGTCGAGAATGTCTCCGCGTGGGGCTGGAATGACGGTCTTTCGCGCGCCAGCGTCGATGGCTTTCGCCGCATAAGCTTGAGAGTCGATGCCTTGGATCTGCACCAGCCGAAGCGCGAAGACAACGAAAAGCACGGAGAAACACACAGTCAAAACCCGTAGACGACCCCGAGAGAAGTCACGCTGCATGGTCAGTTCACCTTCCGCACATTCGTGTTGGGGAGCGCGGGAACGGGCTTGCCGATCACGCGCCCGTCTTGCAAGCGCAAGAAGACTGGATTGGTATTCGGAACCATTCCTTCATCGACGGCACGCTTCGCGATCGAGGACGGACTCTGCAGATCGTTTACGGTCGTTGTCAACTCAGCGCGCTGCGCCTCAAGCAGCGCAACCTCGCCGCTGAGTTGATGAATCGCGAATGCCTGAGATTGCATCACCGTGCTAAAGAATCCAAGCCCGGCGAAACCCGACGCTAGAACCGTAATGACCACTACAACAAACGGCGCCTTTTGGGCACGCTTGCGAACCGGCCCCACGAGACGCAAACCCACGTCTTTCGCTTGGCCGCCGCGATAGCGCGCTTGGGCCGACCACGAGGCTGCTGAGGCAGTTGCTGCACGTTGACTCATGCGGCCACCCGCTCGACGACACGTAGCCGGACCGACGTGGCACGTGGATTAGTTTCGATTTCCTCGTCCGTCGCTTTCTCTGCACCACGCAAAACCAGCCGGAACTTTGGTTTCATGTGTTCCGGCACCACCGGAAGGTCGCGAGGAACCTTCAGAGTCGTCACTTCCGCAAACGTTCGCTTCGCGATCCGATCTTCGAGCGAATGGTAGGCCAACACCACGATGCGGCCTCCGACGTTCAGCAGTTCGAGTGCATCGGCCAGCGCCCTGCGAAAGACACCTAACTCGTCGTTGATTTCGATCCGTAGCGCTTGGAACGTGCGCTTGGAGGGGTTTCGACCCGTCCGCCGCGCTGCTGCCGGAATACTGCGCCGAATGAGTTCAACTAGTTCGGCGGTTGTTGAGAAAGGCGACTCGCTCCGCTGTTCGACAATCGCTGAGGCAATTCTGCGTGCGAATTTTTCCTCGCCGAAGTCTCGCAGCACCCGCACGATCTCGTCTTCGGTGTACGTGTTGAGCAGATCAGCCGCGGTCAGATCGTCTTGCTCGTTCATGCGCATATCGAGCGGACCGTCTTGTGCGTAGGCGAAACCTCGCTCTGCGAAGTCCAGTTGCATCGACGAAACTCCAAGA
>JAAZCT010000055.1 GCA_012513165.1 Actinomycetales bacterium | reverse complement strand
CTTAGATCCGCTGATGTTCGCTGATCCTAAGAGCTGACGCAGGTACCACTGTCCGCGAGTTTCGTTCTGAACGTCTTCTTCACGGAAGGTTTCCGCACCGGCGGGGAAGTGCCCACAGAAGATGATCAAGAAGGTCCAGATATTGCGCATGATGTTGGCGATGATGTTGGCGCCGAGGACGATGACTGGTGCCCACCAGGTGGTAAACGGAGCAATCGCAACGAGAGCAATCGCGGGGAACAGCGCGTAATCCTTGATGACTTGGCGGCCGATCTTACGCATGGCGCGCTTCTTGCGAGCTTGGAACTCTTCTTTGGGCAAACGTCCCGCGAGGTATTCATCGAGTTCGACGCCGTGATACATCACGCCCCATTCGAAGAGCATCATGAGCATGAACGCCAACGGCAGGTTGAAGCGATGGCTGGGGTACCACGGTTGATCTTCGTCGATGCGGAACATGTTGTAACCGATATCGCGGTCCATGCCGTGCACGTTGGTGTACGTGTGGTGGATGTAGTTGTGGCCGTGCTTCCACTCGTCAGCCGGAGCGACGTTGTCCCACTCGTACTTTGCGGCTTCCAGAGTTGGATCGTTCATCCAGTCGTATTGACCGTGCATGACGTTGTGGCCAATTTCCATATTTTCGAGGATCTTGGAGATCCCGAGGAAAAGCACACCAACGACAACCGCCGGCCAGAAAAAGACGCAGAAGATGAGGATGCGGCCGATCACATCGAAACCGCGGTGAAGGCGAACAACGCGACGAATGTAGTCGGCGTCTTCTTGACCGAGGTCATCGAGCACTCGCTGGCGAACGGCGTCGAGTTCTTGACCGAACTCGTCGAGTTGCTCGTAAGTCATGTATTCGAGGCCGATCGTCGATTTGCGATCAGGATCATCGAGAGAAACCAAGGGCACAGGCGCAAGGTTGTGGGTGCTGGCGCTGAAAGGCTCGATGGGAGCGTGCTTCTTGCGGCTAAACAGGGACATGTTTCTCCTACAGTTCGACGGAAACGTTGCCGACAGGGACTTGGACGCATACCTTGATGGTTTCGTCAGTGTTTGCGCAGATTTCGCCACTAATGACGTGGCGAACTGCGCCGTGAAGCTTCTTGACCGCACAGGTGTTGCACACACCCATCCGGCAACCGAACGCTGGTTTGAGGCCAGCGGCTTCGGCTTGTTCGAGGATCGTCGCGCCGGAGTTGTCAGCCGAGATGCTGCTCGCATCAAAGGTGACGGTTCCGGTTGCGTCTTCGGCGTCGAGATTGACCGAGGGAACCTTGAAGTATTCAGCCGTGAGCTGATTAGCTGCGCCACGTTCGGTGTAGGTATCGCGAACCGTGGCGATCAAGCCCGCCGGACCACACACCCAGGTGGGAGCGGTAACAGGGTCGATACCCAGAGCGGTCAGGTGATCGAGAGTGAACCGGCCAGCGATGGTGGCTTCGGCAGCAGGAACACGGGTGTAAACACGAGTCATGTTCACGCCAGGTTTCCCGGCCAGTGCGTCGAGTTCGTGGCTAAACATTTCGTCTTCGCGCGAGCGAGCGTAATGGATGAAATTGACTGTGCCCGTATGGCCAGCGTCGGTGAGAGTCCGCAACATGCTCATGACCGGGGTGATCCCTGAGCCGCCACTGATCAAGGTGATCTCGTCTGGAACGGTGCTTGGCAGAACGAAGTCGCCCTGAGCCGGGGAGAGGTAAACGACGGTGCCGGGCTGCAGCAGGCCGCTGTGCAGGTGCTGAGAAACGAATCCATCGGGATGGGCTTTAACCGAGACAGTGAAAGAGCCGTCGGTGTTTTCTGCGGAACTGGAGACCGAGAATACGCGAACGCGCCGGGTTCCATTGACTTCCACACCGAATTCGACATGCTGGCCAGGTGTGAAGCCTGACCATGCGCCATTTGGCTTGAGCCGGACGGGGCTGGCTGATCCAGTTTCGGCAATCACTTCGATCACGCGAGCACGAACTGCTTCGATCGTGAGCATCGGGTTGATTACTTCGAGGTATTCATCCGGAGTGCGTGGGGACGTCAAACGGGCAACTGGCTGAGATGCCAATGCGCGGCGAATGATGCCCATATGTCTCCTCCAGGAGCCGTGAAAAATATAAACGAGAGAACGCGTGTTCACTCAAGAATGTCACAGTGCCGGAAAGCGCGCAAGTTTGTTCGTATGTGTTTCGCAACACGCGTTCACTGAAAGTTTCAGTGAACACTCGGCGTACGCTGGTTGCATGTCAACTCCGGCCGCGAACGCTCGCAAGCTGCAAAAAGAGCGCACCCGAGAAGCTCTCATGAATGCGGCCTTGGAGTTGAGCCTCGACCGAGGTTTCGCGCAAGTGAGTTTGCGGCAGGTCAGCCAGGCGGTAGGCGTGGTTCCGTCCGCGTTCTACCGGCATTTCGAGTCGATGGACGATCTCGGCTTGGCGCTGGTGGAACGGTGCTTCGGTACGTTGCGCACAATGATCCGAGACGCCCAGCGTGACCCACACGTGTTTGAAAACATCATCGACGCAGCCGCCACGATCCTGGTGGCATCGGTCAAAGCGAGCCGCGCAGACTTCGCTTTCGTGGTTCGAGAGCGTGTCGCCGGACCAGAACCGGTTCGAGCCGCGATCAAGCACGAACTCGACCTGTTCGAATCAGAGTTGGCTATGACGCTCGTGCGGCTGCCAAACATCGAGAACTGGAACTCTGACGACGTGCACATGCTGGCACGGTTGTTCGTGCGCAATATGCAGGCTAACGCGGAACTCGCGGCGAACATGCCTGAAGATCGGCCAGACCTCGAAGCCCAAATCCACGACCTCGCTCGCCGCGAGATGATGCTGATTGTGTTGGGCTTCAAAGACTGGCGCAGCAACTAGACCACGCGTCTAGTTGCCTGCCCACATCAGCCGCGTCCGCGACTTTGGTGGTTTGAACGCTGTCGGTTGGATCCTTGGCTCGAACGCTGGCCCGAACTCTGCTGACCTGAGCCCGTGCGGCGCGATCCTTGCGAGGCGCCGCGTGACGAGCCGGATCGTGAACCCTGGCCGGCGCGGTTGCTCGAACCGCTCGCTTCGACTTGGCCTCCTGAACGCGACTGCCCACCGCGTCCGCTCTGGCCGCCTTGCCCGCCTCGACGGTTCTGCTGGCTGCCGCCGCGACTGCGATTTTGCGAGCCCGTGCGGCGTGACCCTTGCGAGCCGCCGGAACGCGATTGCCCGCCCTGCGTCGTGGGGGTGTGAGAAACATAGGCGCCCAACAGTTCGCGGTCGCCAGGCGCTAACTCTTCGAGCACGGGGTGAGTCGTGCCCGTAATGCGAGTCATCTTCGGCTGAATGCCGGCGGCGCGAGCGAGCGACTTGACGTCACGGCTCTGCTCGCTGGTCATGAATGTGACGACGGTACCTTCGGCGCCGGCGCGTGCCGTGCGTCCCGAACGGTGCAAGTAAGCCTTGTGTTCGGCTGGCGGATCGGAGTGCACCACGAGCGTGATGTCGTCGACGTGAATGCCGCGTGCAGCGATATCGGTGGCAACCAACACGGAGGCGCGGCCATCTTTGAGCGCTTCAAGGTTGCGGTCGCGGGCGTTCTGGCTCAGGTTCCCGTGCAACTCCACCGACGGAACGCCGGCGCTGTTGAGCTGACGCGTCAACGCCTTCGCGCGGTGCTTCGTGCGGGTGAACACGACGGTGCGGCCCGGTGCGCTGGTCAGGTCTACCAGGATCGGCAGCTTGTTGCCCTGTTCGACGTGCAAAACGTGGTGACTCATTGCCGGCACTGGAGCCTCGACGGAGTCTGCTTCGTGAGTGACTGGCTTGGAGAGGAACTGGTTCGCGAGCGTACCGATTCCGCCGTCGAGCGTCGCCGAGAACAGCAGACGCTGTCCGGATCGTGGCGTTTGAGTCAAGAGACGACGAACTGAAGGCAAGAAGCCGAGGTCAGCCATGTGGTCGGCTTCGTCAAGCACGGTGATTTCGATGTCGCCCAAGTTGCAGTGGCCCTGCTTGATGAGATCTTCGAGGCGGCCGGGGCACGCCAGAACGATGTCGACGCCAGCATTGAGTGCGTTGACTTGTGGCTTCTGGTTGACGCCACCGAACACCGTGCGCGTGGTCAAGCCGGTGGCGTGCGCTAGCGGTTCCAGAGACTTCTCGATCTGGCCGACAAGTTCACGTGTCGGAGCAAGGATCAGTGCTCGCGGTCGACGAGCGCGTGCCGGACGACCTTTGCTGAGCGTCGCCACGAGCGGCAACAAGAAAGCATACGTTTTGCCCGAGCCGGTACGGCCACGTCCGAGGACGTCGCGACCAGCAAGCGAATCGGGCAGGGTTGCTGCCTGAATGGGAGTAGGTGTGTCGATGCCGAGGTCGGCAAGAACGGATGAAAGGCGCGCAGGCACGCCAAGGTCGGTAAACGAAGACAAGGGATTCTCTATCTGTCAGTGTGGCTACGCCGAAGGCCGCGAGTCCGAAGGTTTCGGGCGGCTGTGCACGGAGCAGATGTCAAGCTACGACGCGCATACAGTTCGAGGCGTAACAATTCGAACTGAAACTTTGATCCATCTTACGCTATAAAAACTGACGGAAATACCAACCGAAGCGTGCGATTGGACACACCCGCGCTCGGCCCCACGGTAACTCGTTGGCTAGGCGGTTTCAGACAGTT
>JAAZCT010000054.1 GCA_012513165.1 Actinomycetales bacterium | reverse complement strand
GTTCTGGCGTGCTGACGATGCTCGCGCGCTACCCGGATCCGGTTTGGGCCTCTCGATCGTCAAACGAGCGGCTGTCCGTCACGGGGGCTCGGTGCACGTCGACTCCGTTCTAGGCGAAGGCTCGACGTTCACATTCGACATCCCAACGATCGCCTCGGAACAAACCTGAGAGACTGGCAGCAACACTCAGGCGTTGCACGTCAAACTCACAGGGTTTTTTCAGACCAGAAGGGCACACAGTCACTATGACCGAACCAACCGACCCGTTCGAGACGCCACCTCCTGCCGATTCGCTCGAGTCTGATCAACCGCCTATGCCGACCACTCCCACCGCGCCTCCTGCCGATCAGCCGGTCGAATCAACCGTTCCGACACCTTCAGGGGACGATCCGTTTAGTTCCCCCGTCAGCCACCCCCAAGACTCCGAACCCACGGCGGTCGTTGCAGCGAACCCATCCTTCGAGGCGCCATCGCCTTCGGTTCCGCCACCCACGCCGGATCCTGAGTGGGCCACCGCAACCCAAACAATCGAAGCGGATCAAGCGCCCACCACCCACATCCCCCCGATGACCTACCCGATGACGGGTTCTCCCGCAC
Source organism: Actinomycetales bacterium (assembly GCA_012513165.1). Classification (GTDB taxonomy): domain Bacteria; phylum Actinomycetota; class Actinomycetes; order Propionibacteriales; family Nocardioidaceae; genus Aeromicrobium. The sequence goes on along the minus strand of JAAZCT010000054.1, from coordinate 3,833 downwards.
CGGAAAGGCAGGCCTCGAACGCCGGCCGTTTCGCTCGGGGAGTGGCCATCACGACGGGCATCGTATTGCTTTCAGGGATTTCTGGCTTCACGGGTGCAGCATTGTTCGATACGTCCCAAGACGACGGACTCCCCGTCTCGCAAACCTCCCTCGATAAGCCTTCGCAAACCGCTCTAGCTGAAGGTAGCGTCGAGAAGGTGGCCGCCGCAGTCCTGCCGTCCACGGTCAAAATCAATGTTTCTGGCGCTGGCTCTGCCGGGCAAGGCACTGGCATCGTGATCAGTGAAGACGGCACCATTTTGACCAACAACCACGTGGTTGAGGCCGCTGCCGACAACGGCCAGATCACGGTGGTTTTCCATGATGGAACCAACGCCGCGGCCAAGATCGTCGGCCGCGACCCGGCCACTGACGTTGCCGTGATCAAAGCTCAAAACGTCTCGGGCTTGAAGCCCGCCACCCTCGGATCCTCCTCGAACTTGAAGGTGGGTCAACGAGTGGTCGCGATCGGTTCACCGTTCGGCCTCGAGGCGACGGTCACAGACGGCATCATTTCGGCACTCAACCGCCCGGTCTCGCCCGACGGGCAAACCTCGGCCAGCCAAGCCCAGACGATCTTCCCCGCGATTCAGACTGATGCCGCGATCAACCCGGGCAACTCCGGCGGTCCGCTCGTTGACCTTGCCGGGCGCGTCATCGGAATCAACTCGGCCATCAGCACCGGTGGCACTGGCAACGGTTCTGTCGGTCTCGGATTCGCGATCCCGATCAACCTCGTCAGCAGTGTTTCTGAACAGATTCTGGCGGGTGAAGACGTGGAACACGCACGGATTGGCGTGAACGTCGTGGCCGCAACCGGCGAAGACAACATCACCCAGATCGGCGCTGAGATCGGCGAAGTCGTTTCCGGGTCGGCTGGCGAGAAAGCTGGTCTCAAAGCGGGAGACATCGTCACCGGTGTTGACGGTCACCCAGTCGCCTCTAACGACGGCCTCGTTGCCACGATCCGCGGCTACCGACCTGGAGACACCGTCACCCTGACGATTCTGCGCGACGGCACGTCTCAAAAGATCAAACTCACCTTGGGGTCAGACCGCGGCACGAGGCGCTGAACAAAACCTAGCTTTCTTCGCTTAACAACTCGAGCAGCAGGTCTCGCACGATCGCAAAACCGTTCTGGGTCAAGATCGATTCAGGATGGAATTGCAGTCCGCGATAGTGCGGTCCGCTGACGAGGTGGATGTCGCCAGTCTCCGGGTCGGTCTGCACCGAGACTCCCTCGGGCAGTCCGGCTTCAGGGACGCGCGCCACGAAAGTGTTGTAGAAGCCGACGGTCTCGGTTCGGTTAAGCACCGGCAAGGTGCTCTGGGTTCCTTGGAACACGATGTCTTTGTAGACCAGATCCAGTCCGATCCGGTCACACAGCACCTGATGTCCGAGGCAAACGGCCAGGAACCGCTGTTCGCGTTCAAGAAGTTGATCTGCGGCTTCGCGCACCACGGCCATCTTCGGTTCGCTGGAAGCCCGCGGGTCGCCGGGGCCTGGTCCGAGCACCGCAAGATCTGCAGCGTCGAACGTTTCGGGGGTCCAGTCTTCGTGGCGCACCACGTCAACGGTGAGCCCGAGCACGCCGAACACGTGGGTCAGCATCTTGACGAAGTCATCTTCGTTGTCGAGGATGACGACCTTCTTTCCCGCCAACTGCGATTCGACGGGGACACCGGACTGGTCGCTTAACCAGAACTGACTGAGCCGCTGGTTGCGCGATCCGAGTGCGATCAGCACATCGTCTTCGCGCGTAAACGCATCGAACCCTTCCGTGGGGGCCGGTGCCTTCTCCACGAGCCCGAAGGCGCTCAGGATGCCCGACGCTTTGGCCCAGGTTTCTTGGGTCTCGTAGGCGGGATCCGAGTCCCGCACGAGCGTGGCGCCAGCCGTGACTTTGAGGTTCCCGTCCAGGTCGATGTCGGCCGTGCGAATCAGGATGGGCGCGTCGAGTCGGTCCTTACCGTCAGCGTCTCGTCCCACCAACGCGGCGACGGACGAGTAATAGCCGCGCCCTTCTGTCTCGTACTTCTCAATCAGACGACAGGCGTTCTCGACAGGGCTGCCGGTGACGGTCGCGGCGAACATCGAATCGCGCAAGACCTCACGCACGTCTCGATCGGTGCGCCCCGCGAGCAGGTATTCGGTGTGGACGAGGTGGGTCATCGGCTTGAGGAACGGGCCCAACACGAGTCCGCCTTCATGGCACAAATCGCACATCATCTTGAGCTCTTCATCGACCACCATGAAGAGTTCGTAAATCTCTTTCTCGTCGGCCAAGAACTTCAACAGTTCCCGTTTGCGATCCGCCGTCGATTCCAGTCCGCGCATCCGGAAGGTGCCACTAATCGGATTCATCCGCAGTTGCCCAGCGTCCAAACTCACGTGACGTTCCGGGCTGGCTCCCACCAGATGGCGGTCACCCGTGAAGATACAGAAGGTCCAATACGCGCCGCGTTCGGCTTCGAGCAGGCGGCGGAAAACTGTGAGCGCAGTAGCATGGTTCCAGTCGTCCAAGCGGGCCCGATAGTGGCGGCCGATCACCACATTGGCGCCCTCGCCGTTGCCGATCTCGTCGTCGATGATCGTGCGCACGACTTCGGCGTAGTCTTCTTCCGTGGTTTCGAAACCGCCCTTGTCTGCGAAGGTGACTGGCTCGTCGGGCAGCAGGTTCAATACCTCGTTGAGTGCCACTTCGGTCTGAAAATCAGCTCGGATCGCCAGCAGTGGGGTTCCGTCTTGATGCGCCTTGAATCCACGTTCTTGGATCTGAGCGAACGGAACCACCACGAGGTGATCCCAAGCGCCGGCGGTCGTCTCGCTGGCTGGGATGTCAGCGAGGGTCTCTAGGTCAATGCGAGGTCCGCCAATGAGCGTGACGGTGTCGGCTTCGCGGCCACGAATCAGGGCGAAGGCGGGTTGGGCGAGCAGGTCGTCGAGCAGGGTCATGATGTTCCTCGGTTCGTGGGCGACCTGGGCACAGCAATCCAGACCGACCGATGAGTGGTCTGGACGCGAAAATGACAGGCCACCTAGAGAGGTGGCCACCACTGAACGTGGGTAACTGTCATGCCGGAATTCTAACGTAAACCCCGCGAGCCGCGAACCCGCTGGGCCGACAGGCGCCGGATCACAGTTGGCTGAGCCACGCTCCGCTGGTGCCGATGGTGGTGAGTTCTTGGGTGGCGCGCGTCAACACGACATAGAGCGTGCGCCATCCGGCTTCGGCTTCGTTGATGATTTCGTCGGCGTTGACAAGCAGGACCGCATCGAACTCGAGGCCTTTGGTCACCATCGGGTCGAGCACCCGGAAACGCTCGACGTCACTGGTGAGATCAGCCAGTTCCCGTGTGAACCGTTCGAGGCTGGCACCGGTCGCTACGAGCGCGACGCTGCCCTCAACTCGCCCCAATTGCCCAAGGACTTCGTTGCGTACCGCGACCGAGAGTGCCGTGTCGGGGACAACCTCGTGGCGCGGTTCGGTTCCGGTGCGGCGTACCGCTTCGGCCAAATCGGGATTCGCGATGGCGTGCTTGGCCGCTTTAGCTGCGAACTCGTAAATTTCGGCGGAGTTCCGGTAGTTCTTGGTCAGTTTGAACTCGTGAACAGCTTTGGATCCGAGCGCTTCGGAACGCGCCGCGACCGTTTCTTCGGGCTTCGGCCACGAGGACTGAGCAAGGTCACCCACGATCGTCCAACTCGCGAGTCGGCCACGGCGGCCCATCATGCGCCACTGCATCGGCGAGAGATCTTGAGCCTCATCGACGAGCACATGAGCATAACTGTCG
>JAAZCT010000053.1 GCA_012513165.1 Actinomycetales bacterium | reverse complement strand
TACGTTCGTCACGCCGATAGTCGGCATCGTGCCAAAAGAAGCAGCCGTGGCAGCACTCGTGCTGGTGGGCTTCCTGATGATGACTCAGATCACTGAGATCGATTGGAAGGCACCTGAGATCGCTATCCCAGCGTTCCTCACGATCGTGGTCATGCCATTCACCTACTCGGTCGCGGCCGGTATCGGTGCCGGGTTCTTGGCCTATGTCGTGCTGCACATCGTGGTCGGCAAAATCAAGGAGATCCACCTGTTGATGTGGCTGGTCGGCGCACTGTTCGTGGTGTACTTCGCGATCGATCCGATCAGTCGCTGGATCAGCTGACGCGAAGTCAGCCGACGGGTGGGCCGAGGAGCAGTGCAACTCCGGTGAGTGCTGCCACGGCCACCACCCCGGCGCCGAGGCCCTGAAGCGGTTTGGTGATGAGCCAGACGCTGAGGCGCTCGACGAGGTTCTGTGGAGGCGCGGTTGCCAATCGCCAGGTTTCGGCGAGGGCACCGCGCTTTTCCATAGCTAGGTCGAACCAGATCGTGAAGAACGGCGGGATCGCGGACGCGAGACCAAGCGCGATCCGCTTGATGCTCCACTTCGCATCGATACCCACCAACACGGTCACTAGGCAGTAGGCGATGAACACGACCCCGTGAATCATGCCGCCAATTCGAACGCCAAGTTCGGTGGTTTCAGTGACGTATTTGAGGAACATTCCTGTGAGCAGCATTGCCCAGGTGATGGCTTCGGCGACAGCAACGATCCTGAACAAACGGCGTGGTGACATGAGTCCATCATGCAAGGGGCGGGCAAACGCAGAACGAGCGGTCTCGAGCGGCGGCGTTGCTTGTGGATGAAGCCGTCTGGCCGACGGAAGTTCTGGCATTGTGGGTGCGGTCGGGCAATACTGGGGGAGTGATCGAGTTGACCGAGCCACAAGTGTGGACCCTCATCGGGGTGTTCTCGACGGTGCTGTTTGCCGTTTTTGCCACGACCTCGGGTTATTTCGTGCGCACGATGAAGGCCGGATTCGACCGGGTTGACGCCCAGTTCGACCGGGTAGATGCCCAGTTCGACCGGGTTGACGCGCAGATCGACGGACTTCGAGGTGAGATGAACGCCAAGTTTGAACTCGTCGAGAAGCGGCTCGATTATCTCGATCGAGACGTGCAGGCGCTCAGCAAGCGCGTACTCCCTGACGTTTAACTCGTGAGTTGCCGGGCGTGATCGTATAGGAGGACCCGCTCGCATTTAAGATGCTCGTGTGGCTACTCCCAAAGTGATTCTGTATTACGCCTTCGCACCACTCGCCGACCCTGAAGCCGTCAAGGTGTGGCAACTGGCTCTAGCGGGCAGCCTCGGCCTGCGCGGACGCGTCATCGTTTCGCCGCACGGGATCAACGGCACCCTGGGCGGCGACGTCATCGAACTCAAAAAGTATGTGCGCGCGCTCAAGGACTATGCGCCATTCAAGAGCGTCGATATGAAGTGGAGCGACGGCGAAGCTCTCGAAGATGGAACCACAGCGCTGTTCCCGCGGTTGAGCGTCAAAGTACGCCCCGAACTCGTAGCCTTCGACGCGCCCGACGAAGTTGAGGTCGTTGAGGGGGCCGTGGTCAACGGCGGAACACACTTATCGCC
>JAAZCT010000052.1 GCA_012513165.1 Actinomycetales bacterium | reverse complement strand
TCTGAAGATGCGTGGGCCGCCCAACGCGACGAATTCGGTATCAACTCTGAATTGCCGATTGTCGAAGAACTGCGCCGTAAGTCTGCCCGTCGCGGGTTGTGGAATCTGCTGCAGCCCCAGGCCGCCGCGATCACACACGTCGAGTCGGCGCTGATTGCCCGCATCACGGGCTGGTCACCGCTGCTAGCACCCGAATCGATCAACAGCCAAGACCCTGACTACGGCAATATGAACGTGCTCAACGCCTTCGCAAACGAATCGCAGCGAGAAGTTTGGCTGGAGCCGCTCTTTGACGGGGCGACTCGATCCGCATGGGCTATGAGCGAGTCGGCCGAAATGCTCGCAGGGCGCCCGCCTGGGAAGACTACTTACCGGCTGGAAGGCGCCGAGTTCGTTCTGAACGGACACCAGAATTTCGTTGCCGGAATCGCGGATCGCCGTTGCGCCTTTATTGCTCTGATCGCCGAATCGATCCCCACTGCGCCCACGCCTCACGCCCAGCAGTCTGTCTTTCTAATTCCGACGCACACACCCGGAATCTCGATCGAACCAAGTACCTCGGCACGCGACTATATGCCGCAACTCCGGTTGTCTCCCGTCACCTTCATCGACGTTCGCATTCCCGCTGAGAACCTCATCGGCGCTCAGGGAGACGGCCCAAAGATCTTGGCCACTCGGCTGCGCTTAGGACGCATCCACCGCGCGATGCGATCGTTGGGCATGGCTGATCGAGCGCTTTCGAACGTGATCCATCAAGAGCGCCCAGACGAGCAGGCGAAAGTCTGGATCCGTCAGTCGCAACTGGTGTTGGACGTCGTCGAGAACCGGATCCTCGATCTGGCCGAACGTCTGGACACACCGGGCGCCGACGTGCCAACGAACACCGAGATCTCTACGACGGCCGAGGAAGCGCACGGCCTCGGTTTGAGCATTTCCCGCGAGGCCCAGCATTATCTTCAGGGCGGCCGTGGCGAAGATGCCGACTTGGTGGCTTATTTCTCAGATTGGATCAAAGGCATGCGCGCTTTTGACGCCTCGGATGTGAGCCGGGTCGACGAGTTGTCGCCCAGTCGCACCAGCGGTTCGCTACGGCGCACCAGTTTCTGAACCCACTGCGTCTTCTGGGGTATCAGCCGTAGCTTTCGAACGCTGTGCGATGACTTTGGCAAGTGCCTCGGTCTTGGCATCGCTCCAGCCCTCGGGGGCCAAGATCGTGGCCCATCCGTAGACCGGCGCTTGGCCAAACAAGTGACCTTGACCCACGGGAACATCATTGGCGACGAACTGATCCACGCCCGTCTGCAGCATGGTGATCACAGGAATCCAACGCACTTGGTCGAGTACGTATTCCCCGCGCTTTTCCTTCAGCCAGTCGGGCTTGTGGAAGGCGAGATCGGACGTCCACCACGTGATCGGGTCGTTATCGTGCTGGAGATATCCAATCCGAGTACCCATCCAGTCGTGACCGCCAGGCCAGGTCTTGCCATCACGCGAGAAACGCACGATCTTTCCGTCGTCAAAGATCGGAGCTATCTCAGGCGTTCCCGGATCGCGCTCGGATGTGAACCGACTCCAGAGCGTGTTGTTGCCCGTCGGCCCCACGAACAGTGCACCGCTGGTGCGCTCGGCGAGATCTTGGGCGCCACTGAATGCCGCTTCACCGCCGAACGAGCCGAGGCTCTCACCACTCACCACAAGCAGCGGGCGCTTCTTGGCAGGCAACTGCAACCAGTGGTGGTACACCGCGTCGAACAGCAACCGTCCCGCTTCTTGCGAACGATCGCCGTCAGCCAGGAAGGACGCCCAACTCGGCAGGTACGAATACTGCATGCTGACCGTGGCGGTGTCGCCGTTCCACATGTATTCGAGCGCTTGCGCCGAGTTTTCGTTCACCCAACCGCGTCCCGTTCCCGTGGCGATGTTGATGACAGCGCGCTCGAATCCGCCGGTGCGCTCCAACTCGGCGACCGCCATCTTGGCTTCTTCGCGCAAGTCGATGTCTCCGTCGGTGCCTACGCCGACATACGCTCTTACTGGCTGTTTTGCCGGAGTGTTTGAGAACTCCCCGATCTCTTTGGCAGTGGGCGCCTGGGCGATGAAGAGGCGCCCTTGGCGTCCCAACTTGGCCCACGACACGTTCGAGTTCGGGCCGGCAGAAAGGTGGACACTTTCGGGAGCCGGAAGATCCGTTGTGAACTCTTGATTGATCGTGTAAAAGGAGGCATCCACGGTGTTGACGAGTCGCGCGAGAACGACGTTGTCTACTAGCGCAAACGTGAGGACCGCGGCCACCAGACCGCCCAAAACTACGGCGACACGCACCGGAAGCAGAGCGCTGATCTTACGACCGATAAAACGACCGAATGCCCGCAAAGATCGCGAAATAAACAGGAACAACACGAACAGCGCCGCGCCCACAAGCACCGCGATCGACACGTGCCCAAACTCAAGCGATTCCATCCCCAGCATTTGGCGCATCTCGTTCTGCCAAGACACGTGCTGAAGCAGCGAATACGCCGTTCCAAGGAAGGCGATTCCAATAAATACTCGCCACGCCAGCGTGCGATTACGTTGAGATACGGTGAGCCTTAGTTCTTTGGCGACCCAACGGACGAGGCTTCCTATGCCGTATCCGATAAGCGCTGCCACCGCACACACCACGCCTTGGAACACCGCCGGCCGCGGGAGCAAGGCAGGCGTTAAGGCCAGCCAAGCAGCCGCGAGCGCGAAACTGGCGGGCACTAGGGGCATTAGATCTAGACGCCAGACTTTGGGTGCAGTCACTGGTGGTCCTCTCGCGGGTTCACGCTACTGATTCGCTGCGCTGCTTGATTCTATGCCCGGTCACCTAGGT
>JAAZCT010000001.1 GCA_012513165.1 Actinomycetales bacterium | reverse complement strand
GCCCGTGTTCATACCCTCTCGCATGAGGCTGACTAAGTCAGTCCAGACGAGGTCGAAATCCGATCGGGCGAACTCGTTACCAGGGGTAAACGGATCGAGGCCATGCCGAAACAACACCTCGGCGCGGTACACATTCCCAACTCCCGCGATCACGCGTTGGTCCATCAACAATTGAGCTATCGGCAGTCGCGACCGCGCAATCCGCTGGAAAGCCAGGTCAGCGTTGGCCTCGGGGTCGAGCGGATCTGGACCGAGCCGGTCAAGAATCGTCTCGACTTCGCCAGGAGTGATCAGTTCGCACCGTGTGGGTCCGCGCAGATCGAAGGTGCGGTCTGTCGATTGCAGCCGCCACCGAACTTGCCCCACAATGGGCAACTCGCCTGCAGCGGTGACCGTCAGCGCACCATACAAGCCCAGATGAACGTGGACTTGTTCGGCTAGGCCCTCAAACGCGACGAATAAGTGCTTGCCGCGAGCCCACGCTTCAGAAACTACAGCGCCGTCGAGGCGCCCAGCTTCAGCGAATCGGCCCTGCGGACTCGAGGATGAGACCGCGACTCCCCCGACGTCCCGAGTGATCTCTCGGGCGAGTCGGTGCAGGATGTGACCTTCAGGCAAAAGTGCCGGTCGCTTCGTAGCCCGCGAGCAAATCGATCCGGCGCTGGTGGCGGTCGGCTTCGCTCCAGGGCGTCGCTAGGAACGATCCGACGATCGCTTCGCATTCGGCGAGTGTGTGCATCCGTCCGCCGATCGCCATCACCTGAGCGTTGTTGTGCTGCCGGGCCAAGCTGGCCGTTTCTTCACTCCACGCAAGAGCAGCACGGATGCCCTTGACCTTGTTCGCAGCGATCTGTTCGCCGTTGCCTGAACCGCCAATAACGATGCCCAGCGAACCTGGGTCATCCAGCACTGCTTGCGCGGCGGCAACACAGAACGGCGGGTAATCGTCTTCGGCGTCATAATCGAAAGCGCCATGGTCGACAGGCTCGTGGCCTTGAGTAACAAGCCAAGTCATCAGATGGGTTTTTAGTTCGTAGCCGGCATGGTCGGCACCAATGTGAACGCGCATATCGTCATTCTCTCAGGTAGGCGGTGTTGACAGTCTCATGGACCCATGCCGCAAAAGCTTCAGCAGATTCGGTTCCTTCGAAGTGCCCCAAAACGTGAGTCTTGAGTTCTTGGCGTCGCTGTTTGAGCGGATCGGAATGGAGCATCTGATCGACGGCCGCATCGAACCCAGCCAACTCTCGATCGACCATATATGCGCCTTCAGCGACTGGAACTTCTCGCGCAAAATCATCCAGCGAATGGACCATGCTGATCATGAGGTACGGCTTGGACGACGCGAGCCAATCCGAAACCACACTCGAAACGTCCGAGACCAGCGCATCCGCTCGATTCATGCAATCGGCAACCGACCAGTCGGTCACGATCTCTGGGCCCGTGAAGTGTTTCCCGGGTGTATTCGGGTCGGCGGAATCGGCCTGCAGAATCGCGTCGAGCATCGCTAAGGTCGGCGCCCAACGCTTCGACCGAAGGAACACCGGGTGAGGCCGAAAAATCACATCGGCGTCCGCCGCGATCAAACTACGAATAATCTGTTCAGCACGTGCAATAGACGAAAAGTCCGGAACTTTCGAATTTCCCGGCCACGTAGGCGCGTACAGCACCGTTGGTCGCTCGACCTGAGTCACGGGCACTGTAGCCGGAAGTACATCGCCGGATTGAGGCCGCCCGAGCAGGACGAATCGCTCGCGTGGGATCTCGACGCCGTGCCGCGCGTATCGGTCGACTGCCGCTTGGCCCGAAGCCACGAGAACGTCATACCGCAGGTGACGCTTGTGGTGGCTTCCTGCCTTGTCCGAGTCTCCGTGACCCAGCCAGACGTGCCGCGCGGACGCGACTCCGAGCAGTTTCAAGTGCCCCGGCGCGTTGTGAACGTAGAAGAACGTGGTGATGCTGGGGACGGTCAGCGTCATCATGTCGCCTAACACGTCAGAACCGGCTTGGACCCAGGGCATCGAGGGGCTAATCCCCGCGCGAAGTTCGGCACAATAGTTGGCTCTCAGTGAGACGATGACGCCCGGATCACCTGAGGCGATCAGGTGTGATTCCCACATCCCGACGTGAATTGGCCCGCCGCCATATCCGCCATAGCCGAGCACGAACTTGGGGCCAAAGGCAGCGAGCGCCTTCCTTAACTTCAACCGTTCGCGCCAGAGCCCGGTTTTGTCTACGATGACCGGCGCAGCGCACGCTATGAGCACGACCAACAGAACCCACACCGCGATCGCGTGAACTCCGCCAGCTATCGCAAGTGCTAGGGCTCCTGCAAGATACCGGACGGCGAGAACGAACGGCCCGCGATCGGCCGGCTCTGGGGCCGGACAGACGATCGGTTGCGCCGCGCCGGGAAGCCTGTGAACGTGCGGTGGAGTTGCGGGTCGCAGCATGGCAAGCCGCACGACCAGCACGCCGAGACCCGTGGCCAAAGCGACAGAAATCTCATCGTGGGAGTCCGTGTCGCGAAACAGGAAGGCTGCACACCCGACCAAGACCAGCGCGAGAGTCGACCCTAGGAACATCCTCCGTCGAGTGGGGATGTTCGTGCGGAACCGATGTTGCAACGCCGCCAAGTAGCGCTCATAGGCGCCACTGACTCGCTTCGCAAAGCTCAACTCTGTGTCGGACATCGGCCCAAGTATCTCAGGTTAGCCACTCAGTCGAAGATTGGCTCGCGCGTGCGAGTGCGCTTCATCTCGAAGAAACCGTCGTATTCGGCGAGCAAGCGTGCACCGTCGAACACGCGGCCAGCAGCTTCGCCTTTGGGTGCTGGCGACAAGACCGGCCCGAAGAACGCAGTCCCGCCGATGCTGATCACCGGGGTGCCCACTTCTTCGCCCACCTGTGAAATTCCATCGTTGTGCGAAGCCCGCACGAGATCGTCGAGCGACTCATCTGTCGCAGCGCCGGCCAAGTCAGCGTCCGCACCGATCGCCGCGAGTATTTCGGCGAACAGTTCAGGCGTGAAGTCACGTCCGTCGATGTGGCGGCGCGTGCCAATGGCGGTGTAGTAGTCGCGCAGCATGTCGCTGCCGTGACGTTCTTCCACTGCAATCGCGAGACGCACGGGTCCCCAACCTGCCGCGATCATCTCGCGGTATTCCTCGGGCACGTCTTTGTCTTCGTTCAAGACGGACAGGCTCATCACGTGGAATACGGTGTGCACATCTCGCACCTGTTCCACTTCGAGCATCCAACGCGAAGTCATCCATGCCCATGGGCACAGCGGGTCGAACCAGAAGTCAACGGTCTCAGTGGCAGTAGTCATGCTTCATTCAACAACGGACGGCCCGCGCGCATTTCCTCGACCAAGGAAGCAACGACTGCGTCTAACGCTCCACCGGCCGATTCAGCTACCGCGCGTTGACGTTGATAGGAAGCGCCAGCGGCCAGGATGTCGTTGATCCACGAGAGCTCCTCGGCGCATCCCAAGTCTTGTGCGACTGGTTCCAACATCACCAGTAGGCGCCTCAAGTCAGTGGCGACAAGGTCTTCTTCGCCGGCTTCGTCGAGAATCAAAATCGCGTCCATGCCGTAGCGGGCTGCGCGCCATTTGTTTTCTTGGGCGAACCACTCTGGAATCCGTGGAGTCGGTCGGCCCGCATCGATCTCGCGCGAATAGTGTTCGACGAGACATTGACTCAAGGCCGCAACCGCTGCCACTTCGCGGATCGACGGCAGACCGTCACAAATTCGCAGTTCGAGCGTGCCGAACTTGGGTGACGGCCGAATGTCCCAGCGGATCTCGTCGAACGAATCGATCACACCGGTCTTGATCATGTCCGCGGCGTAATGCTCGAAGTCTTCCCAGGTTTCGAACTCGAACGGCAAGCCGGCCGTCGGCAACTGTTGGAACATGAGCGCCCTGTTCGAGGCGTAGCCCGTTTCGGAGCCGCCCCAAAATGGCGATGACGCGCTGAGTGCTTGGAAGTGCCCGTAGTGAGTCAGGAGCGCGCGACTGATCGGCAGGACCTTCTCGCGGTCTTCGATCCCGACATGAACGTGCACGCCGTAAATCAGCATCTGGCGGCCCCACCATTGAGTGCGTTCAATGAG
>JAAZCT010000051.1 GCA_012513165.1 Actinomycetales bacterium | reverse complement strand
TATCGTGACGGCGCGGTTTTCGTGCGCGCAGTGGCCGACACGGTCGGTGCCGAGGGATTCTCGGCGGTGTGGGCAGACGCTGACCATGTGCCTACTGCGAGCGAAATCTTGGCACCCAAAGAATGGATCAAGCGAGTTAACGGCTGATGGCCACTCCCGATCACCGGTTGCTTGCTGCGCGCAAAGCCGTGTCCGAAGCGTTAGCCGGACACACCGAGGCTGTTGTTGCGGTATCGGGGGGAGCCGACTCGCTGGCACTAGCCGCATGTGTGGCGCCCCTTGCTGCGCGAGGCGATCTTCAAGCCAAAGCTGTCATCGTCGACCACCAACTTCAGCCCGAGTCCGAGCAAGTGGCTGCTCGCGCTGCTGAGCAGGTTCGTGCGCTGGGTCTGCCCGCGTTGGTGGTGCGCGTCGAGGTCGGCAGCGAGGGAGGCCCCGCGGCTGCGGCTCGCACCGCGAGGCTCGCCGCCCTCGAAGACGTCGCAGGCCCGGGCACGCCGATCTTGTTGGCTCACACGCAAGACGATCAGGCCGAGACAGTGCTGCTGGGGCTCGGGCGCGGATCCGGCGCCCGTTCCCTGTGGGGGATGCGTCCGGTTGATGGCCGCTGGCTCAGGCCGTTCTTGGGCCTCACTCGGGCTGACACGGAGCACGTCTGCACGGTCGAGGGCCTCGACTGGTGGTCGGATCCGCACAATCAGGACTCTCGCTTCAGACGGGTCCGGATCAGAAACGAAGTGCTGCCGCTGCTCGAGGAGGTGCTTGGCGGGGGAGCGAGCGGCGCTTTGGCGCGCACGGCCGAGCACCTGTTCCGAGACAGGGAGGCACTTGACGCGATCGCGGCCACGTCGCTCACTTACGACGCGACTCAACTCGAGCTGCAACCCCGGGCAATCCGAACGCGAGTCTTGCGACTCTTGGCCTTGGACGCAGGCGCCATTCCCGGCGAACTGTCCGCCAAGCACCTGTCTGAGATGGAGCGGCTCGTGACCCACTGGCACGGCCAACTCCGGGTGGAACTTCCCGGTCACGTGAGTGTGAAACGCGTGGGCAACGTCCTCGCATTTATGCGAACCTGACCGATCCGCAATACGCCGGTTGGCACGCTTCACACAGAGATTCTCGAGACCGATTGCACCCGGCGAGGTCTCTTGTGGCAATCTGACGTGGTGGATGCAGCGCATATTGAGACGGATCTCGACCCAACCGCATTGAACCTGAGCGAGTCGGATATTCTCGGCCGACTCAAGGAAATAGCCGGCCAGATCGATGCGGACTATGAGGGCAAAGACTTGCTGCTCGTGGGCGTTTTGAAGGGCGCCGTGATGGTGATGGCTGATCTTTCACGATCGCTGAACCGGCACGTTGAGATCGACTGGATGGCCGTGTCGTCCTACGCGGGAACAAAATCTTCAGGCGTGGTGCGCATCCTCAAGGACCTAGATACCGACCTTGAGGGTCGCCACGTTCTCATCGTCGAAGACATCATCGACACCGGTTTGACGCTGTCATGGCTGGTGAAGAACTTGAAATCCCGAGGCCCAGCCTCGGTCGAAATTGCTACACTTCTACGCAAGCCTGATGCCTTGGAAATGGCTGTCGACGTGAAATATGTCGGTTTTGATATTCCTAACGCGTTCGTTGTTGGCTACGGTTTGGATTTCAACGAAAAGTACCGCAATTTGCGTAGCATTGGCACACTTGCTGAACACACATACTCCTGACGGATGGAATCGCACGGCGAATGAAACTCTCACGTTTGATTAAAGGTCCTTGGTTTTGGATCCTGCTACTGACTGCCGGCTTGGTTGGCTATCTCACCTTCACGAGTTCTGGTGATGGTTTCCGTGAGGTCGAAACCGCCGACATGGTCCAACACTTCAACAAAAAAGAAGTCAAGGAAGTGACGTTCGTCGAGGGAGAGCAGCAAATTCGCGCCACTCTCAAGAAGAGTTCTGACAAGAAAGACGCCGAAGAGAAGAAGGTCAAGTCCTCTTGGATCGGCGAGCAAGGCACCCAACTGGCGACGATCGCTCAAGAGCAAGTCGAAGCCAAAGACATGGAGTCATACAACGTCAAGGTGCCCAAGCGGAGCGCTATTGGTTCGCTGCTGCTCAGCATCATTCCGTTCGCACTATTCCTGCTCATTTTCTTGTGGTTCATGAGTTCCATGCAGGGCGGCGGCGGAAAGGTCATGCAGTTTTCCAAGTCCCGCGCGAAACTGATGAACAAAGACACCCCGCAGACCACTTTCGCCGATGTTGCTGGGTGCGAAGAAGCTCTCGAAGAGTTGGCTGAGATCAAGGAATTCTTGGCTGAGCCCGCAAAGTTCCAAGCCGTTGGCGCAAAGATTCCCAAGGGCGTGCTGTTGTGCGGACCTCCCGGCACCGGCAAAACCTTGCTGGCCCGCGCAGTCGCCGGCGAAGCAGCAGTGCCGTTCTATTCGATTTCCGGTTCTGACTTCGTCGAGATGTTCGTGGGCGTCGGTGCGAGCCGCGTCCGTGACCTGTTCGAGCAGGCCAAAGCGAACGCTCCAGCAATCGTGTTCATCGACGAAATCGACGCCGTCGGACGCCACCGCGGCTCCGGCATGGGCGGCGGACATGACGAACGCGAACAGACTCTTAACCAGCTGTTGGTTGAGATGGACGGCTTCGATGTTCGCGGCGGCGTCATTTTGATTGCCGCAACGAACCGTCCAGACGTGCTCGACCCGGCGCTCTTGCGCCCGGGCCGTTTCGATCGTCAGATCGGCGTCGAGGCTCCTGACCTCGCCGGTCGAACTGCGATCCTGAAGGTTCACGCGAAAGGCAAGCCAATCGCCGAAGGCGTCGACATCGAAGCAGTCGCTCGTCGCACGCCTGGCTTCAGTGGCGCTGACCTGGCAAACGTCCTCAACGAGGCTGCGTTGTTGACGGCTCGTCTCAACAAGCAAGAGATCGACGAGGAAGCGCTCGACGAAGCCATCGATCGCGTCATCAGCGGGCCGCAAAAGCGCACGCGTCTGATGAATCACCACGAACGCTTGGTCACGGCCTATCACGAAGGCGGCCACGCCTTGGTTGCTGCGGCGCTGCCCCAATCGGACCCAGTCCACAAGATCACAATTTTGCCGCGCGGTCGGGCTTTGGGGTACACGATGGTGCTGCCCGACGAAGACAAGTACTCGCAGACTCGTGCTGAACTGCTCGACAAGCTCGCCTACATGCTCGGCGGCCGTGCTGCGGAAGAGTTGGTGTTCCACGATCCGACTACTGGCGCTGGAAACGACATCGAGAAGGCCACCAGTTTGGCTCGTGCGATGGTGACTCAATACGGAATGTCCGACAAGATCGGCGCGGTTCGTCTCGGTGAAGACAACTCGCAGCCGTTCCTTGGGCGCGACATGGGGTCTTCGCGCAACTACTCTGAAGCGGTCGCTGCCACGGTGGATGCTGAAGTTTCCGAACTCATCGTGGAAGCCCATCAAGAAGCGTTCGACATCTTGCACGAAAACCGCGATGTGCTCGATGCGCTCGTCGTCGAGTTGATGGAGATGGAAACGCTCGACAAGGCCCAAGTGGCGCGCATTTTCGAGCCCTTGCGTCGCCGGCAAATCCGCCCCGCCTGGACGGGCTCCGATTCGCGTATTCCGTCCACGGTTCCGCCTGTGGTCATCGAACCGAAAACCGCTGATCTTTCTCATTTGAAGATCGATCTGGACGATATCAAGATTGCACGTCTAGACGAGCCGGAACAGCCCGGAAAACCAGAACAGTCTGGCGAGGGAGAAGCTGAGTGAGCATCGATCAGCCGCGCGTCGAAGCAGCAG
>JAAZCT010000050.1 GCA_012513165.1 Actinomycetales bacterium | reverse complement strand
CTCGTGAAGTCCCGAGTGACTCAACCCGACTCGGTTGACTGCGACCTGGTCAAAGAACAAGCAGGCAGTTGGGCGAACCTCGTGGACGATGAGGGATACCTTGCCGAGTACACCGAGGTGACGCTCAATAATGAATCTGCGGTGATCGAGGTTGAGGATCACACTGACGAGATACTTTCATGGGATATGGAGCGAGTCGACGGGCGTTGGCTCATTGTTACTGATGCAGATGAGGCCTGACGTGTGCCATTGCAATTAGTTCAGTGGGGTTCACTATGTTCGAGGGCTGAATAGCGTGGACCGCGCGGCATGCAGGACCCGATTTGGGTATCGCCACGGTTAGCGCGTAGAATAGTGAGTCGGCCTATTTAGGTGTGTCTTCGTGCCATTCGTGGCGCCCGGGAAACCGGGGAAAACGCGCATATGTGGGCTAAACCCGATGAAGTGACAGAAGTTGAGGAAATTGGCGAAAAAAGAAGGCGTCATCGAAATGGAAGGCGCGGTGGTGGAGGCTCTCCCCAACGCGATGTTCCGCGTTGAATTGGCGAATGGGCACAAAGTGCTCGCTCATATCAGCGGCAAGATGCGTCAGCACTACATCCGTATCCTCCCAGAGGACCGCGTTGTTGTAGAGCTTTCGCCATATGACCTCAGTCGAGGTCGCATCGTCTACCGCTACAAGTAAACAACGTTCAGTTCGTACCGAAGAGAGACTCTCTATGAAGGTCAACCCGAGCGTGAAGAAGATCTGTGACAAGTGCAAGGTGATTCGTCGCCACGGCAACGTCATGGTGATTTGCGAAAACCCACGGCACAAACAGCGCCAAGGCTGATCGCGGTCCGATAAACGGACTTCTTCACACGCGAGAAAGAACATCTGACGGCTCGGTTCACTACCCGTGAATCGTTACCCCCGGCGCAGAGGCCGGGGCCTGGCTCACACCCCATGGTGTGGAGGCAGCCAGGATGCCCCAGGTGACGATACCTCTGCCGAACCGAAAGGAAATGCCACATATGGCACGCCTCGTCGGAGTAGATCTACCGCGTGAAAAGCGCGTAGAAATCGCTCTTACCTATATCTTCGGAGTGGGACGCACCCGCGCCGTCGAAACACTCGCCGCTACCGGCGTAGATCCCAATACCCGCGTTCACGAACTCACTGACGACCAGCTGGTCGCCATGCGTGACCACATTGTTGCGAACTACCAGGTCGAAGGTGACCTTCGTCGTGAAGTAACCGCTGATATCCGTCGCAAGATGGAAATCGGTAGCTACCAAGGTCGTCGTCACCGCGCCCACCTGCCTGTTCGCGGTCAGCGCACCAAGACCAACGCTCGTACCCGTAAGGGCCCGAAGCGCACTGTCGCCGGAAAGAAGAAGTGAGATAGTCAATGCCTCCTAAGAGCAGTGGCGCCAAAAAGTCGCGCCGTAAGATCAAAAAGAACGTCCCAGTTGGGGAAGCTCACATCAAGAGCACGTTCAACAACACGCACGTCACGATCACAGACCCAACGGGTGCTGTTATCTCGTGGGCTTCCGGTGGAACCGTCGGATTCAAAGGCTCGCGTAAGTCGACCCCCTACGCTGCCGGCATGGCCGCAGAGGCTGCTGGTCGTCAAGCAATGGAACACGGCCTGAAGAAGGTCGATGTCTACGTCAAGGGCCCCGGCTCAGGACGCGAGACTGCGATCCGTTCGCTCAGTGGTGTTGGCCTCGAGGTCGGAACGATCTCTGACGTCACACCAACGCCACACAATGGCTGCCGCCCACCCAAGCACCGTCGTCTCTGACGAGATTTCGAGGAGTTAGAACATGGCCCGTTACACCGGACCCCTCACCAAGAAGTCACGTCGCTACGGCGTGGACCTCGTTGGTGGGGACACAGCATTTGAACGTCGCCCTTACGCGCCTGGCCAGCATGGTCGTGCCCGCGTAAAGGAATCGGAATACCGCACCCAGCTACACGAGAAGCAGAAAGCTCGTTACACGTACGGCATTCTTGAAAAGCAATTCCG
>JAAZCT010000049.1 GCA_012513165.1 Actinomycetales bacterium | reverse complement strand
TGTCTAGGACATCCAAGATGCCGGCCGCCGGGACGAGCACGTCGTCTTCGTTGATCGTTGGCTCGACGTCCATGCCGCGATCTTGACCACGGTTACGGCCGCGGCGGTTCCGACGACGGGCGTTGCCACCGAATTCGTCATCGTCGTTGCCTTGGTTGCCGCCCTGGTTGCGGTTACCTTGGTTTCCGCCCTGGTTGCGGTTACCTTGGTTTCCACCCTGGTTGCGGTTGCCCTGGTTTCCACCCTGGTTCCGGTCACCCTGATTGCGGTTGCGCTGGTTGCCTTGGTTGCCACCCTGACCTCCCTGACCGCCCTGACCGCGCTCTTGGCGTTGTTCGCCGTCGCTCGAGCCTTTGTTGTCAGACTTCTGATCGGCGTTCTTGGCGTCGCCTTGCGCATCGTTCTTGTCTTGGTTGCTCTGACCTTGGCCGCCTTGATTGCGGTTGCGGCCACCTTGGTTGCCACGAGCCGGCTTGTCGCCCTGTTTGGCATCGTCTTGGCTGCCTGCATCGGTCTTAGTCGAATCAGTCTTAGCCGAATCAGTCTTAGCCGAATCAGACTTGGCAGCTTTAGCGGCTGGCTTGCTTTCTTTGGCTCCGGCATCTTTCGCTACGGGAGCAGCCTTCGGAGCTGCGGCAGGTGGTGTTTCACCACGCGCTTGCTTGATGGCGTCAATCAGTTGGTTCTTGCGCATCTTTTCGGTGCCCGAGAGCCCAAGTCCGGATGCGATTTCTTGAAGTTCTGCAATAACTTTTCCGCCGAGCGCTCCGCCGGTGCGGCGGGGTGCTTTCGCGACGGGTGTTTCAGTGTTATTGGTTTCAACCGTGGTTGTTTCTGGCACGAATTGTCCTTTTCGGATGGCCACAGCCCTGCAATCCCATCGAATGATGGTTACGCGTTAATCACATGCAGAGGCGTTCGTATCTGACGAACTTGATTGTGGCGTTACGCCGGGGAGAGAATCTCAACTCCGACAAGTCGAGTTTAGCACGCTACGGCTCAGAAAATGTGTGCGCCACGAGATTCGATGGACAATTCGTGAACTGCCCACCCCTCGGGGGTCCAGTCGCTGATCCCCCGCGCGAACGCCAGCACCGTCGGGCCGGCGCCAGAGATCACGGCTGGGATGCCTTCGACGCGCAGTTGTTGCATGAGCTTGTACGAGTCGGGCATCGCCGCAGACCTGTACGACTGGTGCAAGCGATCTTCGGTCGCGAAGATCAAGTTCTCGGGCGATTGCGTCAGCGCCGCAACCATCAACGCTGCGCGTCCGGAGTTCGCTGATGCGTCTGCGTGTGAGACGGTCTCGGGTAAAAGTCCGCGCGCCACGTTCGTGGACACCGGCTCGGGCGGCACGAACACGGTGATGTCGTGGTTGACCTCTAAGCGCAGCACCTCAGCGGCTGCCCCAGAGATCCAGGCGATCGTGAACCCGCCAAACAGTGCGGGCGCGACGTTGTCTGGATGGCCTTCCATGTCGGTCGCCAGTTGGTATACGGCCGCATCATCAAGTCGGTCTTCGCCGCCCACGATCAGTGCGCGAGCCGCGACGATCGCAGCCACGATGGCTGCCGAGGACGATCCGAGGCCGCGTCCGTGCGGGATGCGGTTGGTGCATTCCAGCCTCAAACCGGGCGGGGTCTCCCCCATCAGATCGAACGCGGCACTCATCGCTTGAAACAGAAGGTTGTCTTCGCCGGTGGGAACCACGCCGGCGCCTTCTCCGTCGACGACGATCTCGAGGCCAGAGTCAGTCACTTCGACCGCCAGTTCGTCGAACAGCGTCAACGCGAGGCCGAGGGAATCGAATCCCGGCCCGAGGTTGGCACTGGTGGCTGGCACGCGGACGCGAACCTGCCCGTCGACGAAACTCATTCGAGTCCGGCTGCTTTCGCGGCTGCTTGGACGTCGAATTCGATCACGATCGGTTCGATGGGGTCGCGGTGAGACAGCGGCGTGTCGATGTCTTTGAGTCCGTGGCCGGTGACGGTCACGGTGATGGTCTGGCCCGGTTCCACCTCGCCTGCTTCGGCGGCGGCGACCAACCCGGCAACGCTGGCTGCCGAGCCTGGCTCGACGAAGATGCCTTCCTTCGCGCCGAGGTTGCGTTGAGCGGCCAAGATCTGCTGATCGGTGACCGCCGAGATACGTCCGCCCGATTCGTCACGCGCTTCTTCGGCGAGCGTCCACGAGGCGGGGTTGCCAATGCGGATCGCGGTGGCGATGGTGTCGGGCTCGGTGATGATGCGCCCCTCGACGATCGGCGCGGAACCGGCTGCTTGGAAGCCCCACATTTTCGGCAGCGAATCGGAGATTCCGGCGGCCCGGTATTCGCGGAACCCCTTCCAGTACGCGGTGATGTTGCCGGCGTTGCCGACGGGCAGCACGTGGATGTCTGGGGCTTTGCCAAGCACGTCGATGATCTCGAACGAGGCCGTCTTTTGGCCCTCGATGCGCAGCGGGTTCACCGAGTTCACCAGCGCGACGGGGTATTCCTTGGCGAGCGCGCGCGACAATTCGAGGCACTCGTCGAATCCGCCTTGCACCTGAATGATTTGGGCGCCGTGCATGATCGCTTGCGCCATCTTGCCGGCCGCGATCTTGCCGTGCGGAACCAACACGATCGGCACGAGGTCCGCACGAGTGGCGTACGCGGTCATGGAAGCTGACGTGTTGCCAGTCGACGCGCACACGACGGCTTTCGCCCCGTCTGCCTTCGCACCGGTGATGGCTACCGTCATGCCGCGGTCCTTGAACGAGCCGGTGGGGTTTTGGCCCTCGACCTTCACGAACACTTCACCGCGTGTCAACTCAGACAACCACCGCGCGTGCACCAGCGGAGTTCCGCCTTCGCACAGAGTGATCACGTCGACGTCCGCGTCCAGCGGCATGTAGTCGCGGTATTCGTTAATGACACCTCGCCATGGCCGAGCCATCACGCCACTCCTTCAACTCGCATGACCGAGGAAACGCCTCGGACCATGTCCTGACTTCGTATGTCTGCAACGGTTGCTGCCAAATCTGCGTCGCTGGCTTCGTGCGTGACCACCACGAGCTGCGCATCGGATCCGCGGCCCTCTTGGCGCACGGTCTTGATCGAGACGCCGTGGTTCGCGAACGCATTCGCGACAGCGGCGAGCACGCCCGGACGGTCGTCGACGTCGAGGGACACGTGGTAGCGGGTGCGTGCTTCGCCGATCGGGATCGGGGTGAGGTCTGCGTGGGAGGTTTCTTTCGGCCCGAACACGCCGTTGAGGCGGTGGCGCGCGACGGTGACCACGTCACCCAGAACCGCGCTCGCGGTGGGCGCTCCCCCGGCTCCTTGGCCGTAGAACATGAGCTGTCCGGCCGCTTCACTTTCGATGCACACGGCGTTGAACGCGCCGCGCACGCTGGCGAGCGGGTGGGTGTTGGGGATCATCACGGGGTGGACGCGCGCCGAGACGGTGCCGCGTTCCTGGTCGGCTTCGCAGATCGCCAACAGCTTGACGACGCTGCCCATTTCGGCGGCCGAGCGCACGTCTGCGGCGGTCACATTGCTGATGCCTTCGCAGTGCACGTCGTTGAGGGTCATGCTGGTGTGGAACGCGAGGCCAGACAAGATCGCGGCTTTCGCGGCGGCGTCGAACCCTTCCACATCGGCGGTGGGATCGGCTTCGGCGTACCCGAGGCGTTGCGCGTCTTCGAGCGCGTCGTCGAAGCTGGCGCCCGTGGTAGTCATGGCGTCGAGGATGTAGTTGGTGGTGCCGTTGACGATGCCGAGCACGCGGGTGACGCGGTCTCCGGCGAGGGATTCGCGCAGCGGGCGCACGATCGGAATCGCACCGGCGACGGCGGCCTCGTAATAGAGGTCGCGTTCGGCGGCTTCGGCTGCGGCATACAGTTCGCTGCCGGCCTCGGCGAGCAGCGCCTTGTTGGCGGTAACCACGGACGCGCCGTTGGCGAGTGCGGACAAGATCAGTTCGCGGGCGGGCTCGATGCCACCGATCACTTCGATCACCACGTCTAGGTCGCCGCGCGCGACGAGCGCTTGGGCGTCGGTGGTGAACAGGTTCGGGTCCAGGTCGAGGTCTCTGGTGCGTTCGATGCGACGCACGGCGATGCCCACGAGTTCGACGGGCGCACCCACCCTCCGGCCGAGTTCTTCGGCGTCGGTGGTGAGAACTCGGGCCACTTCTGTTCCGACGACCCCGCAGCCGAGCATGGCTATGCGCAGAGGTCGCTCCCGATTTTGGTCATGTGTTGGCACAGAGTTCACCGTCCAAGGGTATCGGCGCGGCGGTTGGGTGCGCACATGGCTCAACGGCGAGTGGCCGCTTCACGGGTTTCATAAGTTTCAGATCACGTCGAGGCGCAGCAGGTCCGCTTCGGTTTCGCGGCGCACGATCACGCGCGCTTCGCCGTCGCGCACCGCCACCACGGCCGGGCGTGCCACATGGTTGTAGTTGCTCGCCAGCGAGCGGCAGTAGGCTCCGGTGCCGGGCACGGCGAGCAAGTCTCCGGGGCCCACATCGGCGCCCAAGTACTCGTCTTTGACGACGATATCGCCAGATTCGCAGTGTTTGCCGACCACGCGACTCAGCACGACGGGTGCGTCCGATTCGCGTGACGCGAGGGTGCACGAATAGTCGGCCCCATACAGCGCGGGGCGCACGTTGTCGCTCATGCCGCCGTCCACGGAGACGTAGCGGCGAGCGGCTCCCGCGTCCAGCGCGACCGTCTTGGTGGTGCCCACTTGATAGAGCGTGAACGTGGACGGTCCGACGATCGCTCGGCCCGGTTCGATCGACAGTTGCGGCACCGCGACGCCGAGGCTCGCACATTCGGTTTCGATCAGCGCACGCATCGTGGCGCCCAAGGCTTCGGGGGTGGCCGGGTCGTCTTGGGTGGTGTAGGCGATGCCGAATCCGCCGCCGAGGTCGAACTCCGGGGCGGTGTATCCGAGTTCGGCTTCGATCTGCGCATGCAGGCGCAACACGCGCCGGGCCGCCACCTCGAACCCGTCGATCACGAAGATCTGGGACCCGATGTGCGAGTGCAGGCCGAGGAACTCGAGCCGTTCGGCCGCGAGCACTCGTTTCACCGCTTCGAACGCGTCTCCCCCTTGGATCGAGAACCCGAATTTCTGGTCTTCGTGGGAGGTGGAGATGTATTCGTGGGTGTGCGCTTCGACGCCCGCGGTGACGCGCACCATGACGCGCGCGGTGGCGTCCAGTTCTTCGCTGAGGGCGACGAGTCGGTCAATCTCGTCGAAGGAATCGATCACGATGCGACCGACGCCCGCTTCAATCGCGCGGCGCAGTTCAGCGGCCGACTTGTTGTTGCCGTGCAGGCCGATGCGCTCGGCTGGGAACTCGGCGGCCAACGCCACTGCGAGTTCACCGCCGGTACACACG
>JAAZCT010000048.1 GCA_012513165.1 Actinomycetales bacterium | reverse complement strand
CGTGTGTAGGCTTATGTGTAGGAACGCGCACAAAGGAGACCCACATGGCAACGAATCTGGCACTCGACCCAAAATTGCTTGACGAAGCCGTTGCCGCGGCGGGCGTACGCACCAAGAAGGAAGCCGTCACGCTCGCGCTCGAAGAGTTCATTGCGCGTCGGGCCCGCGCCAAGATCGTCGACCTCTTCGGAACCATCGATATGGACGAAACCTACGACTACAAATCGGACCGACTCCACCGAGACCAGCGCATGGGAATCGTTGACTAATGGGACTATTCGTCGACACGAGCGTCTGGTCGCTCGCATTCAGGCGCGATAGCCCCCCGAATCTTCCTGAAGTAGACAAGTTGCGCGAAGCGCTCACCCAAGGTGACCTTGTTTGCAGCACCGGAATGGTTCTCTTAGAACTGCTCCGCGGCACAATTCCGCCCAAGGCCAGTGCCACAATTCAAACCGCATTCGCTTCGCTCGAACTCATTGAGCCCACGACTGCCGATTACGTGGCCGCGGCCACCGTAGGAAATGTTTGCAGGAGTGTGGGAATCCAGATCGGCTCAGTTGATGCGCTCATCGCGCACCTCGTTGCCTCAGGCGGCCACACGCTTCTCACCACCGACAAAGACTTCCTCCTCGCCCAGCAGGCGATGGACCTCAAGGTCTGGCAAGAGCCCGGCGCCAAATAGCTGCCGGGATCCCCCACCCGCAGGGGGTGCGGGTGGCGAAGCCCCCGCCCGCGGTGCACTGCACCGCAACAAACGACAAGACGACCCGGTCTGCGCTGTTCGCAGACACAGGTCGTCTGAGTCTTGTGGAGCTGCCGGGAATCGAACCCGGGTCCTACGGCGCTAATCCAGTACTTCTCCGGGTGCAGTTCGTCGAACGCTTTTCTTAGCTCCGGTGCTCTGACGAACACGTCACCGACAAGCTCAGTCGTGAAAAAGTCCCGCAATCACCTCACGACACGGCGATTACAGCAAGTTCCCTAAATAAGGCAGATGGTCCGGAGCGGGAACGCCCCCGGGTCTACCCTTCGCAAGTCGCCTCAGGCGGCGAGGGCGAAGTCAGTGCGCTTAGAGTCGGCACTTATTAGTTTCCAACGATCGTTTGAGAGATAACGTTGGCTCCTCTACCCGCTTCTCCTGGATTACAACGTCCACAGTCGAAACCGATCAGCCCCTATGTAATTTTCAACACCGGCGAACCGGCTACATAAGACTACAACGTTCGGCCGACAAAACCCATTCCTGCCAACCACAGCCACCATAAGTCGAGCGCAACTAGAGGCCCTTGAGCCTGCGTCCGACCTCACGTTCGGCGTCGCGAGTGGCTTGACGTTCGGCGATCGCGTGCCGCTTATCATGCGCCTTTTTACCGCGAGCCAAAGCGATCTCGACTTTCGCGCGCCCGTCCTTGAAATACAGCGAAAGTGGAATGACAGTCACGCCCTTGGACTGGATCTTGTGGTCGATGCGATCGATCTCAACCCGGTTGAGCAACAGTTTGCGGCGTCGACGAGTCTCGTGGTTCGTCCAGGTGCCGTTCAGATACTGCGGGATGTGCACATTCAGCAACCACGCTTCGCCGTTCTCGATCTCGACGAAGCCGTCGACCAAAGAAGCTCTCCCCATGCGCAGCGACTTCACCT
>JAAZCT010000047.1 GCA_012513165.1 Actinomycetales bacterium | reverse complement strand
GTAGTGGCACCAGTCGGGGTGTCAGGCCACCCGTCACGCAGCCGTGGGAGCGTCAGGTCACGGCTGAGATTGCCGCCGCCGTACCAGATAGGCCGCTCGCCTGCAGTCGGGCGCTCAGCGACCGAGTACCCAGTGATGACGTCCGTGCGTCCGTCAGCGTAGCGTGGGCGAACGATGAGTCCTTCACGTCGCATTCGACGTACGAACTCGCCCTCATCTGCGCTGGCCTCCGCGCATCCGCGCACCTTCAAGCTGAGCAAGTACCGCGGCTGATCTGCGCGCATCTCGGCACCGATCAAGACCTGTCGCAGTGCACCGTCGAGCTTCGCCCACTCCGGCGCATCGGTGCCGGCAGAGTGGCGGTTACGTTCGTACTTCGCCCGTGCGCGCCAACGTGCTTGCGCCTCACGTTCAGCGGGGTCATATCCACGGGTGGCGCGATCAGCCTGCACCGATTCCAGTGACTCCAAACCGTGTGCGACTTCGAGCGCACGCGCTACGGTCTGTGACCGCTTGTAGTCCATGTGAATGGGAGCCTTGGTGCCATCCTCTCGCACCAGGTTCACTGCAATGTGGATGTGATCATTCCCGTTCTTCGAGACACCGTGACGCACGGCAACCCAACGGCACGGCGCTTTGGTTCCCTCGTGATCGTCAAAGCCCATCTCACGTACGAAGTCGTTAGCTATCGCGTTCCACTGTTCATCGGTAAGCGTGCCCTCTTCTGCGCGCAATGACAGTGAGCAATGCCAGACGTGACCGCCCTTCACGTCAACATCGAATGCCTTACGAGGGCGGTCCAAGTGTCGCGCGATCGCCAGTGCAGAATCACGGCCCAACTCAGCATCATCGTGCCAAGCCATCATCGCTGCATCCCCAGCTACAAGGTGAGGTTCGGTGTGCTCGTTAGCTCGGCCCGCTCCGACAAGATACGTCATGAGACCGGCCATGCGATCGCCGCGGGTGATGTTCGGCATCATGACGATGCCTCACTCAACTCATCGACGAATCTGTCGATGTGATCGGCGACCTCACGCACCTTCGTGAGTGTTGCAACCATCTCTGCCTGCACCGAGCCCGTAGCGTTCGTTGCCTTCGCCATCTGGTTCACGTTGTTCGCCAAACCCGCGAGCAAACGATGCGTCGCGAACATCTGTGCGATGACCTCGTGACGCACAGACTCGTTCGCAGCAGCAGCGGCCGCTCCCCCTGCCAATGCTGAGTCGACAAGCAGCTTAGGAACGGTCACCTTGTACTGCAATGCGAGCGCGAGAAGCTGGCCCTCTTCCTCCGGGCTGACCTTCACAATGTGCCGAGCAACCCGACCGCCCTTGACGTTACGACGTCGAGCCTGACGGCGCTTCGGTTCAGCATCCTCATTCGAATCAGCAGACAACCCAGCACCTCCCTCCAGCCCAGCGCAGCGACACCGCAACCGCGGTGACCACACTTCCAGTGTGCCGCATCCTCGACGGAAAATCGAGGATCAAGCCCAATTAGGTCACCTAATTGTATAGCTTGCTCCGTCTGGGGCTCCCCCTAGGGTCGCTCACGGTGGCAGCCGGGAGCGGTCGCGGCTTCGCCGCGGCGTGCTCGCATATGGTCGACGAACGTCGACGCGAGCTGTCTTCATCCGTAGGATGGAGACATGGCTAAGGAACTTTCAATCGAAGAAGCAATGGACCGTGCCCGTCGTGCTCAGGAGGATCGCATCGAGGCAATCCGTGTGCTCGCTGCGGCGCGCAACGAACTCGATACAATCCGTGAGGATGGTG
>JAAZCT010000046.1 GCA_012513165.1 Actinomycetales bacterium | reverse complement strand
CGTCGATGCCGTCAAAGCGACGCAACTGGGAGCCGAGGCCGGTGCCGTAGAAAATGTTGTCGCCGAGGACGAGTGCCACGCTTTGGTCGCCGATGTGGTCTGCGCCGATAGTGAATGCTTGAGCGAGACCGTCGGGGGAGGGCTGGGTGGCCCACGTGAACTCCACTCCAAATTGGCTGCCGTCGCCGAGGAGGCGTTGGAACTGTTCGGCGTCGTGTTCGGTGGTGATGATGAGGATCTCGCGGATTCCTGCGGTCATCAACGTAGACAGCGGGAAATAGATCATGGGTTTGTCGTAGACGGGCATGAGTTGTTTGCTGGCCCCGAGCGTGATCGGATGCAGACGTGAGCCTGTTCCGCCGGCCAAAATGATTCCGCGCATGCTTTTTAGGGTATCCGCCTGTGAAATTTCTGGGTACGGAACCGCACTTGTTAGTCTCGACCCATGCGTCGACTTCTTGTGACCGGTGGAGCGGGTTTCATCGGATCCAACTTTGTTCATCATGTTGTGGCCACCACAGACGATCAGGTCACGGTGCTCGACAAACTCACCTACGCGGGCAGCCGCGAGACTCTGGCCGGCTTGCCAACCGATCGTGTCACCCTCGTGGTGGGCGATATTGCGGACGAGGCCCTCGTGAACGAACTGGTGCCGAACCACGATGTGATCGTGCATTTCGCTGCCGAATCGCACAACGACAACTCGCTGCGCAGTCCGCGCACTTTCTTGGACACCAACATCGTGGGCACCTATGTGCTGCTCGAAGCGGCCCGCCATCACGAGGTGCGACTGCACCACATTTCGACCGACGAGGTGTACGGCGATCTGGAACTGGACGATCCGGCGCGGTTCACCGAGTCCACTCCGTATCAGCCGTCCAGCCCGTACTCCTCGACGAAGGCCGGCTCGGACTTGCTGGTGCGAGCGTGGGCGCGTTCCTTCGGTCTGCAGGCGACGATCTCGAACTGTTCGAACAATTACGGGCCGTGGAAGCACGTGGAAAAGTTCATTCCGCGTCAGATCACGGGCTTGATCGACGGCGTGCGTCCGCGCTTGTATGGCGAGGGCCATCAGGTGCGCGACTGGATTCACGTGGAGGATCACTCTTCGGCCGTGCTGGCGATCATCGAGCGCGGTCAGATCGGCGAGACGTATCTGATCGGCGCTGACGGCGAACAGAACAATCGCCAAGTGATCGAACGGATTCTGACTCACTTCGGTCGGGCCGCTGACGACTTCGATCACGTGGCGGACCGTCCCGGCCACGATCTGCGTTATGCGATCGATTGGACCAAGCTGCGCACTGAACTGGGTTGGGAGCCGGCGCACCGCGATTTCGATGCGGGCCTCGATCAGGTGATCGCCTGGTACCGCGAGAACGAGGCTTGGTGGCGCCCCGCGAAGGCCGCAACTGAAGCCGCCTACGCAGCTGTGGGGCAGTGACCATGCGAGTTGAGAACGCCCCGATCGCGGGCATGAAAGTTGTGCACCTGGACGTCCACGGTGACGATCGCGGCTGGTTCAAAGAGAACTGGCAACGCACCAAAATGGTGGAGGCAGGTTTGGCCGACTTCGGGCCGGTGCAACACAACGTCTCGTTCAACGAGACCGCTGGCACGATCCGTGGTTTGCACGCCGAACCATGGGACAAGTTCGTCTCGGTGGCAACGGGCAAGGTGTTCGCTGCCTGGGTTGATTTGCGCGCCGGCGAGGGTTTCGGCACCACGTTCTGGATCGAGATCGACTCGTCCGTCGCGGTGTTCATCCCGCGAGGTGTGGCCAACTCGTACCAAACGCTGACCGAGAACACGACCTACTCGTATCTGGTCAACGACCACTGGCGTGCTGACGCCGAATACGTGAACGTCAACCTGCTCGACGAGACGCTCGCGATTCCGTGGCCGCTCGACGTGACCGCGATGTCCGAGAAGGATCAGGGTCATCCGCCGTTGGCCGAGGTTCAGCCCATGAGCCCGCGCCGCACGATCGTGATTGGCGCGATCGGACAGTTGGGGCTGGCGCTCGCGCCGCTGCTCCCGGACGCAGAGTTCCTCACGCAAGATCAGTTGGATTTGGCGCTGCCCGACACGATCAGCGCGTTCGATTGGACCGGCGTAGGAACGGTGATCAACGCCGCCGCAGACACTGACGTGGACGGAGCCGAAACCACTGAAGGCCGGCGCCGTGCGTGGGCGATCAACGTGGGCGGCACGGTCGCGCTCGCGAAGCAAGCCATTCGTCACGGTTTCACGCTGGTGGCGGTCTCGTCGGATTACGTGTTCGACGGCGAAGAGGTGGAACACGCCATCGACGAGCAGGGCGCACCGCTGGGCGTCTACGGGCAAACCAAAGCCGCCTGCGAGGCCGTCGTCGCCACCGTGCCGCGGCACTACCTCGTGCGCACCAGTTGGGTGGTCGGCGAGGGCAAGAACTTCATCAACACGATGCAACGTCTCGCGCGCGAAGGCGTCTCGCCAGCAGTCGTGGACGACCAGTTCGGCCGCTTGACCCCGGCCTCGGTGCTCGCCGCAGGCATCGTCGATCTCTTGGAGCGCGAAGCTCCCTACGGCACCGTTCACATCACGGGCGACGGTCCAGTCATGAGTTGGTGGCAGATCGCTCGCGACGTGTTCGAGGCCGAGGGTCGCGACGCGAACGACGTGTCGGCCGTGTCCACCGAAGAGTGGGCCGCGACCCAACTGCGTCCCACCTCGCCTCGCCCCAAGTACGGAACGTTGAGCCTGACCGAGGACGGCGCTTAAGCGCATGGCGCGCAGCAGGCTACTGACTGCCGAGGCGTTCGCCGAGGTGTGTGCTCGCATCGACGCGGGCACCGCAGAGCGAGCCGATCTGAAACAAGCCACGTGGCACTTGCTGGAACTGCTCGCAGTCAAAGCGCCCGGCAACAGCGTGGAGGTACGGGTTCCGCCCTTCGCGGCGGTTCAAGTGATCGCCGGGGCGCGTCACAAGCGGGGCACTCCGCCAGCCGTCGTCGAGTTGGACGCGGCCACGTGGATCGCTCTGGCGCGCGGAGATATCGCTTGGGCGGATGCGCGAGTCAACGCCTCGGGCGAGCGTTCGGATTTGTCTGCTTTGCTCCCGTTGGCACCTAGGGCAGGTGCGGATTCGACCCCAACCGGTGTCGGACCGTAGACTATTGGGGTGCCTCGTGGAGATGGTCGCCTCACCGATGAAATCGATCCTCAGGATCGTGGTCCTCAAGACGCCTGTGGCGTGTGTGGAGTTTGGGCTCCAGGTGAAGAAGTCGCCAAATTAACCTATTTCGGAATTTTCGCTTTGCAACACCGTGGACAAGAGTCCGCCGGTATTGCCGTGAGCGATGAAAGTCAGATCCTGGTCTACAAAGACATGGGTCTCGTCTCTCAAGTGTTCGACGAATCGACCTTGGAATCGTTGGTCGGTTCCATCGCGATCGGCCACACTCGCTACTCCACTACGGGGTCCAGCAACTGGCAGAACGCGCAACCCACATTCCGTCCCACGGCGGCCGGCTCGGTGGCCTTGGCGCACAACGGCAACCTCACCAACACGCGCGAGCTCTACGAGAAGCTGCAAGATCGTGGCGTCAAGCGCAGCAAGAACTCCCAGAAAGAAAGCGCCAGTTCCGACACTGCCGTCATGGCTTCACTGTTGGCCTCGTACCAAGACCGTTCCGTCGAAGACGCGGCGCTCGAAGTTTTGCCGCAACTCAAGGGCGCGTTCTCGCTCGTGTTCATGGACGAGGGCACGCTGTACGCGGCTCGCGATCCGCAGGGCATTCGCCCGCTGGTGCTAGGTCGCCTCGAACGCGGCTGGGTGATCGCCAGCGAAACCGCCGCACTCGACATCGTGGGCGCTTCGTACGTCCGCGAGATCGAGCCGGGCGAGTTCGTCGCGATCGACGCCGACGGTTTGCGTTCGCAACACTTCGCCGAAGCCAAGCCCAAGGGCTGCATTTTCGAGTACGTCTATCTGGCTCGCCCAGACACCACCATCAACGACCAGCGCGTGTTCAGCGTGCGCGCCGAGATCGGCCGCCGCCTTGCGCAGTCGGCTCCGGTCGAAGCCGATCTGGTGATTCCAGTTCCCGAGTCGGGCACCCCGGCTGCGATCGGTTACGCCGAAGCGAGCGGGATTCCGTTCGGGCACGGTTTGGTCAAGAACTCGTACGTGGGCCGCACCTTCATTCAGCCTTCGCAGACGATCCGCCAGTTGGGCATTCGTCTCAAACTGAACCCCCTGCGCGACGTGATCGCTGGAAAGCGGCTCGTCGTGGTGGACGATTCAATCGTGCGCGGCAACACGCAACGCGCGCTGGTTCGGATGCTGCGCGAGTTCGGTGCCGCGGAAGTTCACGTACGCATTTCCAGTCCGCCGGTGAAGTGGCCGTGTTTTTACGGCATCGATTTCGCTTCGCGGGCCGAACTGATCGCGAACGGCATCGGAATCGACGAGATTCGCCGGTCGATCGGCGCGGACTCGCTCGCCTATGTGGAACTCGACGAGTTGGTCGAGGCCCCGAACCAGCCGCGCGAAAACTTGTGTGTCGCGTGCTTCGATGGCGAGTACCCGATTGCATTGCCAGAAGACGATGATCACATCGGCAAACACCTGCTTGAATCCACGAACGACGTTCTGACCGTAAGGGTAAATCCGTGACTTCCTATGCTTCCGCTGGCGTTTCTATCGCCGAGGGTGACCGCGCTGATGAATTGATGAAGCAGTGGGTCGCGAAGGCTTCTCGCCCCGAAGTGGTGGGCAGCATTGGCGGCTTTGCTGGTTTGTTCGACGCTTCGGCGTTGAAGGACTACCGTCGGCCGCTGTTAGCTACGTCGGCTGACGGCGTGGGCACGAAGGTCGCGATCGCGCAGCGCATGGACAAGCACGACACCATCGGTTTCGATCTGGTGGGCATGTTGGTGGACGACCT
Organism: Actinomycetales bacterium; assembly: GCA_012513165.1. GTDB lineage: Bacteria > Actinomycetota > Actinomycetes > Propionibacteriales > Nocardioidaceae > Aeromicrobium. The sequence goes on along the minus strand of JAAZCT010000046.1, from coordinate 1,174 downwards.
GGTGGTGTGTGGCGCAGAGCCGCTATTCATGACCGACTACATCGCGACCGGCAAGGTCGTTCCTGAGCGCATCGCCGACATCGTCAAGGGCATCGCGATGGCGTGCGCCGAGTCGGGCACAGCACTGCTGGGCGGCGAAACCGCCGAGCATCCGGGCTTATTGGGCCCCGACGAATACGACATCGCGGGTTCCACCACGGGTGTGGTCGAAGCCGATCGCCTTCTGGGCGCCGATCTGGTGAAGCCCGGCGACGTGGTCGTGGCGATGGCTTCCTCCGGTTTGCACTCGAACGGCTACTCGCTGGTGCGCAAAGTGTTCTTCGACATCGCCGGCTGGGAACTCGATCGTGACGTTCCAGAGTTCGGCCGCACACTGGGCGAGGAACTCCTTACCCCCACGCGCCTCTACACGAAGCCGTGCCTGGACTTGGCCGATCGGGTCGAGGTGCACGCGATGTCTCACATCACCGGCGGCGGTTTGGCCGCGAACCTGGAACGCGTTGTTCCCGATTCGGTATCGGTTCGCCTCGACGCGAGTTCCTGGACTCCGGCCCCCGTTTTCACGCTCGTGGGCGAGCTGGGCGGCGTGTCCGCGCAGGATCTCGGCCAAGCGCTCAACATGGGTGTGGGCATGGTCGCCGTCGTGGCGCCGGACGCCGCCGACGAGGCGCTTCGGGTGCTCGCCGAACACAACGTTGACGCATGGATTGCAGGCGAAGCTGGCGACGCTGGGGTGCACGGCGCAGGAGGCAGTGTGACTTTGTCTTGATTTCTCGCGGTTTTTGATCTGGCTCCCAAGGAATCTTGGGGCCGGTTCAGACATTCTGGGTGCCTTTGGGTACCCTAGGGATCACGATATACACACCATTTTCTGTGCGAGGGGGTCGAGCCTGATGGGCCGCGGCCGTGCGAAAGCTAAGCAAGCAAAAGTTGCACGCGATCTCAAATACCGTTCGTTCGATACGAATTTTGATGATCTGCAACGCGAACTTCATGGAGACGACTCCGGTGACGAGATCCCGGAGCAGTATGCCGATTTGGCAGAAACGTTGGATGACCCACCTGCGACTTGACGCAGGCCATCTCAGTTAAGCCACACCTCTGCGTGACATCCCGAGTGCTTTAGAGCCCTCGGGCCAGTCCGCCGTCTACGGGCAGCATCGCTCCCGTGATG
>JAAZCT010000045.1 GCA_012513165.1 Actinomycetales bacterium | reverse complement strand
AGTTTGTTGGCGTCTATCCCGGCAGCGTCGACGAGCACCGGATCGTAGGCAACCTCAGACAAGTCCCGATTGTCCGTCAGCCACGCGCCGGTCATCGACATGGGGCTAGCAGCAGCGATCCCCGTAAACCGCATGGTCACCTGATCGACGGGCTCCATGTACCAGCGAGCCCGAGCCGCGACTTCGGGTAGGTCGCGATCAAGGTGCAACATGTGTGAGATCGGGTCAGACCCGGCGTGGCTCGGCATGCCGCCGGAGCGCCGAATCCAGGTGGCCAGCGCGCGCGGCGAGTAGCCGGCGACGGGTCCTCCGAACATTCGTTGCGAGTGCGCTGCGCCGTGTGTGTCGCTCCACATCAGACATTCGGCGACGGGCAGGCCGTTTTCGTCGACGGGGATTGTGCTCGACCACTGCCCAGTGACGGCGATTCCCACGACACTTTTGGCCGTGACATTCGGCTGAGTTAAGCCTTCTTGCGCGTGCTTGACGATCACGTCCCACCAGTCGTTGGGGTTTTGCGTACGTGCACCTCCGACCGCGTCGCCGCGTTCGTAATGCCACCACACGGGCTCGCCGGTGACGGTCACGTAACCGATTTTGGGCCCGCCGCTGCCCAAGTCGATCGCGAGCACCAGCTGTTGTGCGGGCGCTGTCATAAGGCATCCTGCGTGCTCACCGAAGCCGTCGGCACTGCGGGTGGCAGCGACTGCTGGGTGTCCATCATGTCGTCCATGACGGCGATGATGAACTCTTCGACGTCGCTGGTCAGTCCGCCAGCCACGCCGCCGTAAATCGCGGACATTTCCGCTGGAACTCCAGCCGCATGCTGGGCTTTCGCATACTCGACGGCTTGAGCAAGGTCGGTGGTGAACTCTTCGGCGATCCCGGCTTGAGTTTGCGGTCGTGTAACGGCCATATGGATGGCGTTGGGGTATTGCTGGCCGTTGAATCTCCAACCGAGCGGTCGCATGAAGTCGGCGAGGTGATAAATATCGAAATCGTCGGAAGTAAAGGAAAAACAGAAGGTCGGCGAGCCCATGATCCGCAGTTCGGGATGCGAGCGGACGGCGTTCATCATGCTGTCGGCGGTGGCGAAAATCTTGGCCGCATGTTCGCGATAGCCTGCGCGGCCGAGCTTCACGAGCGATGCCCAGGTTGCTGCCAGCAGTCCGCCCGAGCGAGAGCCGTCCATGCCTGGCGACATATATTTTCCGCCGGTCCAGCCCACCACGTGGAAGTACTGCGCATTGCGGATCGCTTTGTCGCGGAACACGAGCGTGGAGGTGCCTTTGAGTGAGTAGCCGTACTTGTGGGTGTCAATCGAGATCGTGGTCACCCCCGGCACTCGGAAATCAAAGGGCGGCACGTCGTAACCGAGTTCTTCGCCAAAGGGCAGGATGAAACCGCCCAAGCAGCCGTCCACATGCAAGCCGACGCCGTGTTCGAGCGCGAGCACACCCAACTCGGCGATCGGGTCGATAGTTCCGTAGGGGTAATTGCCGGCCGAACCAACTAATGCAATCGTGTTCGCGTCGATCTGTGCGGCCATGTCGGCTGCCCGGACGGTCGTGGTTTCCGGATCAACATCGACCACGCGTGTCTCAATGCCAAACAGGTGGGCGGCCTTGTGAAACGCGGGGTGCGCGGTTTCGGGCAACACGATGTTGCCGCCGCGGATGCCGCGCGTGGCTAAAGCGTGCTCGCGGTAGGCGAGGATCGCGTGCATGATGCTTCCGGTACCGCCGCTAGTCACCATGCCCACGGGTTCGGCATCTGTCACGGCGTCGGCGTGCAGGAAGTCGAGCACCATGGCGATGATTTCGCCCTCAAACTTGGTGGCCGAGGGGCACAGATCGCGTTGTAGTGCGTTCACGTGGGCGAACTTGCCGAACGCTTCGGT
>JAAZCT010000007.1 GCA_012513165.1 Actinomycetales bacterium | reverse complement strand
GCGAACCAAAGCGGCCACCATCGGAGCATCATCGTTAAAGACAAAGCCCAACCCATCACGGCAAACACCACAACATTGAGGAGCAACAAGCCAGCCCAGGCCGCCGGACTGACCGCGTTGAGCCACCATGTGCCGATCCCGAACAGGCTCGAAGCGAAGGCTGCCGAAACCAGAACAGACTGTTTTGAGCGCGTCTTCACCGATTCGTGGTGCAGGAGGAAAACGAGTCCTATCAGCGCAAGGAAGAAGGCACCCGGCACCCTCGCAGGGGCAAAACCGAGAGTTGCGAAAGCCCCCAAAAACAGGGCTAGCAAGGAGGGTACCAGCCGCATCACAGGAAACGAAGTTCCCGGCTCGTGTTGTTCAAGGAAACAGCGCCGTCGTCAGTGCACACGAAGATATCTTCGATTCGTGCGCCGAATCGGCCAGGCAGATAGATGCCCGGTTCGATTGAAAATGCCATACCTGGCTTAAGCATGCGGACGCTGCCCGACACGATGTAGGGCTCCTCGTGAGTCTCGAGGCCGATGCCGTGTCCCGTGCGATGCATGAAGTTTGGGCCGAAGCCAGCGGCCTCGATGATGTCTCGCCCGACTGCGTCCAACTGTTCCGCGCTGATTCCCGGACGAGCGGCGGCACGTTGCGCAGTTTGGGCGTCTAGCAGTACTGCATGGAGGGCAGCGTACTCAGGATCGACCTCGGGGCCGGCCACATAGTTACGTGTCGAGTCGGAACAGTAACCAGCTTTGTTGGTGCCACCGATGTCAACCACCACAGGATCGCCCACCTCGATCACCCGATCGGAGACTTCGTGGTGTGGTGAGGCGCCGTTGGGTCCGGACGCGACAATAACGAAATCGACCTGGTCATGGCCCTCGTCGAGGATGGCCCGGGCGATGTCTGCCCCGACTTCGCGCTCGGTGCGCCCGGCTCGCAGCCACTCGTGCATCCGATCGTGGACTCGGTCGATGGCGGCCCCGGCGTCGGTCAATGCGGCGACTTCCTCGGGTTCCTTGGTCATACGAAGCTCTGCAATAATCGAGCCGCCTACTGTCAGGCTTGTTTCAGGTAGTGCTTCTTGGATGGCGAAAAGGCGCGACGCCCACATTCTGTCGTCCACGCCGATAACGTCGGCGTCGCTGAGCAGCGTGGCGATGAGCGCGAAAGGATCTTCGGTTTCAGCCCACGACGTGATCTCGAACGAGACGCCAGCCGCCCGGGCTGCGGCTACTTCTAACTCGGGTACCATCAAGACCGGATCGTCCTCGGCCCTGACGATGAGCGCCGTGAGTCGCTCGAGCGGCAACGCTGCATAACCGCTGAGATAGCGAAGGTCAGGGCTCGGCGAGACGATCAATGCATCGACACCATGGATAGACATTAGTTCTTGTGCTTGAGCAATTCGGGAAGTCACACCCTGAGCCTACTTCGCCGCGCCACCCTAAGATCGGACTTGGCCCACTCCCCTAGCGACTTGCGAGCTTTCTATGACACAGCGTTTGATGGCAATCGATACGGCAACGATCTACTTCCGGGCTTTCCATGGCGTGCCGAGCAGTGTCACGGCGCCTGACGGAACCGTGATTAACGCGGTGCGCGGCACGCTCGATGCCGTTGCCACGTTGATTGAACAGTTCGAACCTAATCAGGTGGTTGCTGCGTGGGACGATGCGTGGCGCCCCGCTTGGCGCGTGGCGTTGGTGCCGGAATACAAGGCACATCGAGTGGTCGCCGGAACAGACAGCGCCGAGGATGTTCCGGAACAACTTGTGCCCCAGATTCCGCTGGTGCGTGAAGCGCTTTCGCTGCTGGGCATCCCAGTGGTCGGCCGCCAGGATCAAGAAGCCGATGACGTGCTGGGTGCGCTGAGCCGCACGTGGACGGGCGAGACGCGCGTCGTGAGCGGCGATCGTGATTTGTTCCAGCTGGTCGACGATCCGGCGAACGTCTCCGTGATTTACACGGGCGCGGGCATGAAGAAACTTCAGCACGTCACCGATGGATGGCTCGCCGAGAAATATGGGCTCGGTCCCGGACAGTACTTGGATTTCGCGGCACTGCGCGGCGATACTTCAGATGGCCTGCCTGGCGTGGCAGGCATCGGCGATAAGACGGCCGCGAAACTACTCACAGAGCTTGGGGATCTGGAATCGATCGTGACCGCAGCGGCGGGCGAACACGGATCGTTGACGCCCAGGATTCGAGCCAATCTGTTGGCCTCGCGTGAGTACCTCGACGCGGTACGGCAGGTGATTGCGGTTGGCCGCGGGCTTGAACTTGATTCCGTGCCGACCTTGGCTCAACCGCAGTGGGCTGCGTTTGATGAGTTCGCTGCTCTGTGGGGCTTGGGCAGGCCTGCAGCGCGGGCCAAAGCCGCGATCGAATCGATACGCGCGTAGGCCACGGGCGCTTGGTGGCTAGCCGATAGCCGCAGACTGTTCGATTACACCGCGTCGCAGCCCATCGAGCGCTTTGCGCGCTGCTTTGCGAACGCTGTCTGACTCGGTCGCGCTAGCGATTTGTGCCACCAGGTCGATGAGTTGTTTCATCGCGCGCACAAAGTCACCTGCCGCGATGTCGGCATTGCTGAGCGTGACATCGAGGGAAGCGCCTTCACACCAGGACCACACGGCCAACGCGAAACTGAAATCTGGTTGTCGGCTTTCGCCGACGCGATGTTGGCGTTCCAGTTGATCGACGATGTGCCAGGTATCGAGCATCTGCTCGGCGACCTCAACGGTCTTGGCGGTGGGCATGCGCGCCCCGGGGCCCTCGTCGCCTTTGCGCGATTCGAACGTCATGCCACTGGCCACGGCAGCCAATTCAGATGGCTTGAGACCGTCCCAGAGGTTGCGGTCGAGACATTCGGCAACCAGCAGATCCAAATCTCCGTAGATGCGCTGCAGTCGGTGGCCCTTGTCGGTGACTTCATCGCCGTTGAGATAGTCGAGGTGATCGAGCACAGCACACACGCGGTCGAACTGGCGCGCGATCGTGTTGGTGCGTTCGGCGATGCGCCGGCGCTGACTTGCGGTCTCGCTTTCGAGTTTGTGCCAGCGTTCCGCCCAGCGGGCGTGCGTTTCGCGCTCGGGGCATTCGTGACACGGATGAGCAGCGAGCTTGGCGCGAATTTGAGTGACTTGCGGATCCTCCCCAACTGGAGAACGGCCCGAACGGGGCGCGTCGATATCGCGAAGATCCCGGCCTCGCGTGATGAGCGCAGCGGCAAGGTCGCGTCTTGATTGGGGCGTGCGCGGATTGAAATGCTTCGGAATCTTCAGATTTCCGAGCGCAGCAACTGGGCGAGGAAAGTCGAGCAAGGTGAGTCGCCGTGCGTGGCGGCCCTCGGTGAGCACCATCGGGCGCGGACCAGACGGATCGTTGGGCGGACCTGGATCGACCACGACAGCGAGGCCCGCGTATTTTCCCGCAGGAACCCTGATGATGTCTCCGCGGTGGAGTTCGCGCAGTGAATCGGCTGCTTCGTCCCGCAGTACGGCGCGGCGATACTTGGCTCCTCGTGACTCAACCTTGCTCAGTTCGCGTCGGAGCGCCGCATACTCCGTGAAATTGCCCAGATGGCACGAGGCAGACTCCTGATAGCCAGCGAGAGCCTCATCAGCCTTCGCCACTTTGCGAGCGGTGCCCACAACGGCGCGATCGGCTTGAAACTGGGCAAAAGACTGCTCGAGCAAGCCGCGAGTCGTTTCGCGTCCGAGTTGCGGAATCAAGTTCACGGCCATGTTGTACGAAGGTCGGAACGAGGACTTGAGCGGATAGGTGCGGGTGGAAGCGAGGCCCGCGAGATGGGGGGGGTCTAGACCCGGCTGCCACAGCACGACTCCGTGGCCCTCGATATCGATGCCACGGCGGCCAGCGCGGCCCGTGAGTTGGGTGTATTCCCCCGGTGACAGCGTCACGTGAGTTTCGCCGTTCCACTTCGTGAGGCGTTCAATCACCACGGAACGAGCAGGCATATTGATGCCGAGCGCAAGGGTTTCAGTGGCGAACACGATCTTGACGAGGCCCTCGCTGAAAAGGTCCTCCACGCACTCCTTGAACGTTGGCAGCATGCCTGCGTGGTGCGCCGCAATCCCCCGGCCGAGTGCCTCGCGGAAGCTCTCGAACCCGAGCACGGAAAGGTCTTCTGATGGTAATTGCGAACACGCTTGATCGACGTGGGCCAAGATCCGGTCACGTTCGGCGGGCTGCGTGAGACGAAGATTCGCGTGTAGGCACTGTTCGACTGCGGTGGCGCAGCCGTTGCGGCTAAAAATGAATGAGATCGCTGGAAGCAGCCCTGCCGCTTCGAGTTGAGTGACCACATCGACCCGATCCGGCGTGCGGTGCCGACTGCGCGGACGCTTGGAGCCTTTCCCGCGGGTATGTGAGCGGTTCTTGTCGAAAGCTCGACTCCATTGGGCGTCGTCTCGGGCCATGCGTTCGAGCTCGCGGTTGACGCGGTTGTCCCCGGGCTTGTCTGTCTCGAACAAGGGGTAAAGGTTGCGTCCCACCAACACGTGCTGGTGCAGCGGCACAGGGCGCTTCTCTTCCACAATGGTGACGGTGTCACCGCGCACGGTGCTCAGCCATTCGCCAAACTCTTCAACGTTCGAGACGGTGGCCGAGAGCGAGGCGATCGCGACTGAATCGGGCAGCCCGATAATGACTTCCTCCCACACCGCGCCGCGGAACCGATCGGCGAGATAGTGAACCTCGTCCATCACCACATGACTCAAACCGGACAACGTGGACGAACCGGCATAAATCATGTTTCGCAATACTTCGGTGGTCATCACCACGATGGGGGCTTCGGAGGTGATCGAGTTGTCGCCCGTCAGTAGGCCGACTTGGTCTGTACCGTAGCGCGCCACCAAATCCGAATACTTTTGATTTGAGAGGGCCTTGATGGGTGTGGTGTAGAAACACTTGCGACCGGTGGCGAGCGCCATGTGAACAGCGAACTCACCGACGATGGTCTTTCCGGCACCGGTGGGTGCGGCGATCAAGACCCCGTGACCGTCTTCGAGCGCTTTGCAGCCGTCGATCTGAAACGTATCTAACTCGAAAGAAATCGAGTCCTTGAACGCAGTCAGCAGCGGATACTTTTGATCGGCCTTGAACTGGGCGTACTGTTCCGCGGGCGTCGGCATGCCTCAACAGTAGTTGTTGGGCTGGTGAGACCCAGGCAGCGTGGCTTAGACGGCCGTCGGGTCGTCGATGTCCGAAACTTCTGCGTCGTCGAGTTCGGGCGTTCTGTTTTTCTTGCGGCGATCGGAGAACACGGAAATGCGCTCTGCGATGAGATGCAGGAATGTCATCGGAATTGCCAGGAACAGGAACGTGATGGGATCGACGGTGGGCGTCGCAATCGCCGCGAAAGCGAAGATGCCGACGATGATCCACGGCCGTGCGCGAGACAGTTGTGCACCGCTGACCAAACCGATCCGGTTGAGCACCACGACGACAACCGGCAATAGTGCCCCGACACCAAAAAGCAACATCATCCGGATAGCAAATGTTAGGTAGGCGGCGCCTGAGAGGAGCGAGACCCACTCCTCAGGGACGAACCCAACCAACAGCTGAATCGCCTTGGGGAAAACCCAATAGCCCAGCATGACTCCACCGAAAAACAGCGGAACGCACACGGCCGTAAGCCCGAGTACGATGCGCCGTTCGTGTTTGAACATGGCCGGCAAAACGAACGACCATAATTGCCAAATCCAAATGGGGCTTGAAACCAGCAGGCCAGCAATCAAACTCACTTTGAGTTGAAATTGGAAGCCGCCGCCGATGCCCGTCATCACCAACTGTGTGTTGATGCCCTTTTCCTCGAGCGAAGGCCGAACCTGCTCATAAGGTGCAACTAGCCACGCAAGGATCTCAGGATAGAAGATCCACGCAACGACGACGCCAACAACGATAGCCATCATCGACTTGACCAGCCGCGAGCGAAGTTCGCGCATGTGGTCCATCAACGGCATATGGCCGCCAACCGATTTTGGCGGCTTCTTCTTTCGTGCCACGAGATTTAAGCGGATTCTTGTGAAGGTTTCTCGCCTTCAGTAGCTTCGTCCTCGATGTCCATGGTGGTAGGGGTTTCGTCGAGTTCTTTGACCTCGGACTTAAAGATTCGTAATGCGCGACCTGTGCCACGAGCAAGCTCTGGCAGTTTGCGTCCGCCGAAAAGCAAAAGGACGATTCCCAAGACAATGAGAATTTCTGTGGGACCGGGCATGGTGACTCCTAGATCGACTAACTAACTTCTATCGTACGCGGTAAGGGCTGATCGAGCCGCAGCACGCACCTGCTCGGCTAAGTCTCGTGGCTCAACGACGCGAATCGCAGTGCCGGCCAAGAGCACTAGCCGCAATAGCCATTGAAGATCCGCGACGTGGCCGCGAACCGTTTGCGTGCCGCCGGTTCCTTCCGAAATAAGTTCGGAATCGCAGGGTTCGATGATCCATCGCGCGTCCGGGCTCACTTCGAGAATTGCGGCGGTGCCACGCGTTTCGAAATCGAATAGTTCGAGCGGTTGCCGGGGTGGTTGCGCTTGGATTTCAGACTCGAGCACGCGGAGCGAATTTACGCGGTCGAGTCGGAAGATCCGGTGATCTTCCGCGCGGTGGCACCAAGCCGTCAGGTAAGCCGAACCGCGTTCCAAGGTGATGGTGAGTGGATCAATGATCCGAGAACTCACCGAGTCTGAATGCTCCGACGCATACTCGATCTCCACCTGCAAGCCGTCACGCATTGCAGCGTTGAGCGATGCCCGTAAGTCTTCGGCGGGAGCGTTTACATGGACGGCCACGCCATTGCTGTTCTTCGTCGATAGCGCGCTATGAAGTTTGGTGGTGACCCGGTCGATGATCTCTACTTGATCGATATCGGCCATTTGGCGCAACACGCCTAGCGCAGCGACAAGCGATGCGCCTTCGAGAACGGTAAGTCGGAGCGGACGAGGCATGAAATCCGCGTTTCGTATGAAGGCATATCCGTCTTCGAGCGAGTCGTAATCGATGCCGATCATCTCGGCATGGCTGGAGCGGGTCCCGGTCATCGCCAAACTTGATACTTCCTTGGCGATACGAGCGGTGCTAACCCCAAACCGTTCAGCCAGTTCAGCGACGGGAATGCCTTCGTTGACCTGGAG
>JAAZCT010000044.1 GCA_012513165.1 Actinomycetales bacterium | reverse complement strand
TGGCGGAGGATAGGGGATTCGAACCCCTGAGAGCTTTCACTCAACCCGCTTTCCAAGCGAGCGCACTAGGCCACTATGCGAATACTCCGTGAAGTAGATTACCGGATCACACCTTGACCCATGACCGGCAGGGTCACCCGATTGCGTATGCTGGTTCCAGCCCCTCGCGTGGCGGCACATCACCCAACTCCCCCAGGGCAGGAATGCAGCAAGGGTAAGTGGTCCCTGTCGGGTACGCGGGGGGTCCTTACGTTTCCGGACCCGCCCGCGACACCCGCACGAGTGGGGTTCAGCCGATCGGGTCGAGCACGCCGTGATCACCCATGGTTTCGGCCAAACGCGCACGATGGAACGCGTCGTCGCCGATCAGGTGCTCGATCGCAGTCAACCGCGCCAGATGGTGACCAACGCTGTATTCGGCCGTCATTGCAATGCCTCCGTGCAATTGCACTGCGTCTTGACCGATGTGACGGCCGGCAACGCTCACTTGAAGAGCCGCCTGAGAGGCAGCCGCGGCGATTGCCTCAGGAGTCGACGTTTCTTCAGCCGCCACGATGGTCGCCCAGGTGATCACGCTGCGCGCCAACTCGAGCGCCACGTACATGTCGGCAGCCCTAAAGTTCAACGCCTGGAAGGTGTTGAGCGGTACGCCGAACTGCTTGCGAGTCTTGAGGTAGCCGACCGTGGTTTCGAGGCACGTTTGCATCGATCCAACTGCTTCGTGGGCATACGCGATGCGGGCCTTGTCGAGGGCCAACGCGAGTGCGGCTTCTTTATCGCCGCCGACGCCCAAAGGCTCTGCTGGCGTGTTCGAGAAGGTGACCTTCGCGGCACGAGATCCGTCCAATGTCCGCTGGGTGACTAATTCGTAGCCGTCACGCACCACAAACAAGCCTGTTCCGTCAGCCGTCGCCGCGGACACGATCAACACGTCAGCGCGCTCGGCCTGCACCACCGGAGACTTCACTCCGTTGAGCACACCATCTGCGAAAGTGACGGCGCTGGCTTTCGTGCCCCAGCGTGAACCGGGCTCGGCCCAAGCGACGATTGCGAGGGTCGAACCGTCCGCGATCGACTCGCTCAACTGTTCAACCTGTTCGGCCGATCCAGCCGCAGCGACGAGACCGCCAGCGAACACGATTGCTTCGACGAACGGGTCTGGAGCGATGACGCGGCCGAGTTCTTCAGCCACGAGCGAGGTCTCAACCGGCGTCGCTTCGAACGGCAGGCTCAGCAAGCCCATTTCGGCCAACTGTTCCCAAGCAGCAAAACCGGGATCCGTTTTGGTGATCGCGCGGCGCGTTTCGGACGAGTCGTAGACGTTCCCGATCAGATCGCGAGTCGCCTTAACGAGTGCTTTTTGTTCAGCATCAATTGTGAAATCCATGTCAGAGCCCCAAAATCGTGCCAGCGATGATCGTGCGCTGGATCTCGTTGGAACCTCCATAAATGGAGGTCTTGCGGTAGTTCAAATAGGCGAGGCTTTGATGATCAGTCAAAGCGTCCGGGCCCTCAACATCGACAGCCAATTCGCTGACCGCTTGAGTGAGCACCGAGCCCTTGATCTTGAGCACGCTCGAGACCGGATCGGGGCGGCCCTCGTTCGAGTTCGCGGCCACGCGCAGTGCGGTCAGATCGAGTGCGAGCACTTCGTTCTCGAGTTCGACGATGCGTTCAGCGAACTGATCGAACACGCCGAGTTCCTTGGCGCGTTCTTTCACCTCGGACAGATGCCGCTTGGTGCTGCCCACGCGGGCGATTCCGACGCGTTCGTTGCCGAGCAAGAACTTGGCGTAGTCCCAGCCCTTGTTCTCTTCGCCGACCAGGTTCTCCACCGGGACGCGCACGTTGTCGAAGAACACTTCGTTGACTTCGAAGCCGCCGTCGATCAGTTCGATGGGGCGCACCGTGAGGCCCGGGGTGGTCATGTCGATCAACAAAAAACTGATGCCCTGCTGACGCTTGGGCGCGTCCGGGTTGGTGCGCACCAGCATGAAGATCCAGTCGCCGTACTGGCCGAGCGTGGTCCACGTTTTTTGGCCGTTGACGACGTAGTGGTCGCCGTCCTTGATCGCGGTGGTGCGCAAGGAAGCGAGGTCCGAGCCGGCGTCCGGTTCGGAGAAACCTTGAGACCACCAGATGTCGATGTTGGCGGTCTTCGGCAGGAAGCGTTCCTTGATTTCTTGGGAGCCGAACGTGGCGATCACGGGCCCCACCATCGAGGCGTTGAACGCGAGTGGTTCGGGTACACCCGCGAGTTGCAATTCTTCGTGCCAGATATGACGCTGGAGTTGGGTCCAGCCGCGGCCGCCCCATTCCTCCGGCCACGCCGGCACAGCCAAACCGGCAGCGTTCAGGATCTGCTGGGCTTCGACCATCACTTCTTTGGTCAGTTCTTCTTGGTTGATCACGACGTCGCGAATGCGTTGGGGAACCTGTGTGGTGAAAAAGGTGCGCATCTCTTCGCGGAATGCCTGATCTTCGGCAGACAAATGGAGTCTCATACTAGAGGCCTTTCGAGATAAGCGCTTGCTTAGTTACAGGCTACGCCCTGCCCCCTGATCGCGCCACCGCAGTAGTCACGTGGGCCTCGCCCGATACAGTGACGGCACAGCACTATTCAGACCCAAGGAGCACCGATGGCGACGTGGACCGCTGACTTTCTCGGACCCGAATACCAGCAGCGCGAAATCCCGCTCGGCGAAGATCCCGACGGCGAGGGAACCATCTCGGCAACCCTGATTCGTCACCACGGAACCGTCGATCCGGCCACCGCAACTCAAGCCGTGATCTACGTCCACGGCTACACCGACTACTTCTACAACACTGAATTTGCTGAATTCTTCGTCAACCGCGGCATCGCGTTCTATGCGCTCGACTTGCGCAAGTGCGGGCGTTCGCGCCAGCCCGGACAGTCCGCGCACTACGTCTCGGACCTAGCGCTCTATGACGCCGAGATCGAAGATGCGGTACGAATCGTCAACGAGGAAGTCCCCAACGCGAAGGTCGCGTTCGCGGCTCACTCCACCGGCGGACTGGTTGTGCCGCTGTGGCTGGACCGGCTGAACCAGCGACCTCAAGGCGTGGACGCGTTCTCCATCAACGGGCTCATCCTCAATAGCCCGTGGTTCGACCTACAGGGCTCGGCGATCGTCCGCGAAGTGGCCACGCCTGTTGCCCGAGTGCTGTCTCTGGCCGTTCCGACGCGCATCCTGCCGCTGGGTGACACCAGCGCGTACGGTCGCAGCATTCACGCGAGCGAGTCTGGCCACTGGGAGTTCGACGACGACCTCAAGCCCGTAAAGGGCTTCCCGATTCGCGTCGGCTGGTTCAACGCGATCCGCCGAGGGCATGCTGCTTTGCATCGCGGACTCGAGATTGGCGTGCCGTCCCTCGTGATGCGGTCCTCGCGCTCGTTCAAGAGTCACGAGATCGTTCCGAAGTCGATGATCAGCGATACCGTCTTGGATGTGCGTCAGATCGCCCGCTGGGCTGGCTGCCTCGGAAACGCGGTCACTTCGGTACCAATCCGCAACGCCATGCACGACATTTTCTTGTCACGCGATGACGTGCGCGAGAACGCCTACGCGGTGATGGGCGACTGGATTGACCGGAATCTCGCATAATTTGTGTAAAAGGTTTCGCGCACTCGACCCATGTGTCACTCCGGCTGACTAGGGTGTTGTTGTGGACGCACCTTTAGCACTTTATCGCCGTTACCGGCCCGAGACTTTCGCTGAAGTCATTGGCCAAGATCATGTCACCGGCCCGCTGCGGCATGCGCTGGCAGCCAACAAGGTCAACCACGCCTATTTGTTTAGTGGCCCGCGCGGGTGTGGCAAGACCACGAGCGCCCGCATTTTGGCCCGCGCGTTGAACTGCGAGAAGGCCCCCATTTCTGATCCGTGTGGCGAGTGTCAGAGTTGCCGCGATCTGGCCCGAGGCGGCCCCG
>JAAZCT010000043.1 GCA_012513165.1 Actinomycetales bacterium | reverse complement strand
TGAATCGCCCCGGGTTTTGTGGAGGCTCGGTTAGTTGGAACGTGTCCCGGTCGGGACAGGTGTTTCATGGTAACGCTCGGACGTGATGGTGGCCCAGTGGTTGGTCTCGAACTCGGCGGGCGGGACCAGTCCGATCTCGCCGTGCAGCCGTCTGTGGTTGAACCAATCGACGTACTCGGCAACGGCGATCTCGACGTCGCCGACGTTCTTCCAGCCTCCCTTGGGACGCATGAGGGGGTTGCGGATGCACTCGGCCTTGAACAGCGAGTTCAGCGCCTCGGCCATCGCGTTGTCATAGCTGTCGCCCTTGGAACCGACAGATGCGACGGCGTCGGCTTCGGCGAGCCGTTCGGTGTAGCGAATCGCTCGGTATTGAACTCCGCGATCCGAATGGTGCACCAGACCGGTTACGTCGCGCCCGGCGCGCTGCCGGTTCCACAGGCCCATGTCGAGCGCGTCGAGTGCCAAGTCGGTGCGCATCGACGTGGAAACTTGCCAGCCTACGATCATCCTGCTGAACACGTCCAGGACGAACGCGACATAGGTCCAGCCGGCATGGGTCCTGACGTAGGTCAGGTCGGCCACCCAGAGCTGGTTCGGAGCAGACGCGACAAACTTCCGATCCACCAGATCCTCAGGCCGTTCAGTCTCAGCGCCGTCCCCAACCGTGGTCTTGCGGGTCTTCTCCCGCGGAATCCCGCGCAGACCCACCAGACGCATCAGCCGCCCCACCGTGCAGCGGGCCACCAGGACGCCTTCACGGTTGAGTTCGGCATGAATCTTTCGGGCGCCGTAGACGCCCAAGTTCGCCTTGTGGGCGACCTTAATGTCCTCTACCAGTTCCGCGTCACGCACCGACCGGGCCGAAGGTGGTCGGTTCCTAGCGGCGTAGTAGGTACTCGGGGCGACCTGCACACCAGCGTCCTTCAGGACAGTGCAGATCGGCTCGACCCCGAACCTGTTGCGGTGCTGGTCGATGTAGTCGACCAACACCGCAGTCGGCACCTTGGTTACCTGATCTTGCGGTCGAGCTCCGCAGCGGCGAAAAAAGCTGCGCTCGTCTTGAGGATCTCGTTGGCTCGTCGGAGCTCACGATTCTCCCGCTCAAGCTCTACCAACCGCGATGCGTCGTCGGTCGTGGTGCCCGGCCGGACCCCGCCATCGACCTCGGCCTGGCGAACCCAGTTCCGTAAAGTCTCCGGATGAACCCCAAGCTGCGCCGCGATCCGCGGGATCGCCCCCGACCTCGCCCCCGGATCCCTACGAGCATCCACCGCCATCCGGGTCGCCCGCCCACGCAATTCATCGCCATACTTCCTCGGTGCTGCCATAACTCTCATCCTCCATCGGTTGAGAGCCTCCATCAGACCCGGGGCGATTCATCATTGACCAACACGTTCGACTTTTAATTCATAACTTGTGCTTTGCGCGGGGCGCATTTCGTGCATCCCCGCAATGATCAGCTCGGTTGTGTTCGGCGCTAGATTTTTGAGGCGACTCTATGATGAGGTTTCGAGCAGTTTCGCTGCTAGTCGATAACCTCACTTCCCGAAACTAAGAAACGAGTTCACATGAAAACAAAGAAGCGAAGTTCGCGGTGGCTCACCGTGCTCGCAACTTTGCTCATTCTCGTTGGCATCGGGACGATTGGCGTTACAGTCTTGTTCCCCGATCGTGCGGAGAAGACCGTTGGGCAGGTGCGAATCGCCACAGGTCAAGTCGTCATGAAAGTAAGCGGCCAAAAATATCCGAGGGTGACACTTGGGCCTCAAGGCAACAAGGCTGCGCTTGATCGTTGCGATGGCTCTTTTATCGAAATGGGCGCCTACCATCTGGAAGGTTTGCAACCTGTGTACGCAGCCCACAATGCCTGCAAAGGCGAAGCAATTCTTCCTCTACGCGTGGGCGACCTCGTGGAAGTCACGGACCGCGGCTTGTACGAGATCGTAGATCAACGTGATCTCAAAAAAACCTGGTCCACCACCGACCAACTCCTCGGCATGCAAGGCGACTTCATTCTTCAGACGTGCTACTACGGTGAGAACCGCATGAAGTTCATTGCACTCGCGCCGGCTGAGGACGCACCTCGGACCCAATAGCACGTTCGTTGGGCGCAGCCTGTGCATTTCGTACTCCGTGAAATATCGAACAATGCGCCCATTGACTCGCCACCTAAGATGACAGTATGACGATTGATGTCAATATCTCCCTCGGCGATTTAGTGGCTCAAGACCCAAATCGTGCCCGCATTTTTGAAGAACTCGAAATCGACTATTGCTGCAACGGTCATCGCTCTTTGAGCGAAGCCGTGACGACGGCTGGCGGCGATCTCGACAGCGTTATCGCCTCGCTTGAAGCGCTCGCTGCCGTGCCGACGCCTGCCGCCAATCCCACGCCCACTGAGAATGCTGCCCTCGCGCACGACATCGTTGACACCCATCACGCGTACATGTGGGAAGAAATGCCTCGCTTGCAGGCCCTCGTCGACAAGGTTCACGGCGTGCACCTCGACCGCCACCCCGAACTCGCTGAGGTTAAAGCCGCGTTTGATACAGCGCTGGCGGAGCTCGAACCGCACATGACGAAAGAGGAACGCATCGTATTCCCGGCGATCAGTCGGATGGAGAAGGGCGGCGCGGCCGGTGTGCCCTCGTTCGCTGAACCGATCGCACAGCTTCGTGACGAACACGATGAGGTCGGGCGACTGTTCAAAGAACTACGCGAACTGACCAACGGCTATGCGCCTCCCGAAGACGCGTGTGGTTCCTATCGGATGATGCTGCAGGGTCTCGAAACGATGGAACGCGATCTGCACGAACACATCCACAAAGAGAACAACATTTTGTTCCCGCGCGTGTTGGAATTGGAATCTCACGTTCGTCAGGGCTGATACTGGGTGAGTGTCTGCTGGCCGTTTCGCTCCCTCCCCCTCGGGAGATCTGCATTTAGGTAACTTGCGCACCGCGCTCCTGGCGTGGTTGTGCGCGCGGTCGACTGGTCGGCAGTTTCTGATCCGGATCGAAGACCTCGACGCGCAACGCTGCAAACCAGAGTTCGAGGCTAGCCAACTGGCGGATTTGGCGGCGTTAGGTCTCGAATCCGACGGGCCTATTGTGCGCCAGTCTGAAC
>JAAZCT010000042.1 GCA_012513165.1 Actinomycetales bacterium | reverse complement strand
GTCCAGGACCTTGCTGTTCGCACCGCAGACAAGAACATCACGGTCAACTCGATCGCTCCGGGCTTCATCGAAACCGACATGGTCAAGACGATCCCATTGGGCATCCGCACCGCAGGCCGCATGTTGAGTTCATTGTCGCAGGGTGGACAGCCCGTGGACGTTGCCGAAGCGATCGCTTGGTACTGCAACCCCGGTTCGGGCAACATCAGTGGCAACGTCGTTCGCGTCTGTGGCCAAGGATTCTTGGGGGCCTAATGACAACCCGGATCATGAGCCACGAACCAAGCGGTTTGGGTCTTGCTCTGAAGGCAGCACTTCCGGCAGTTCCCGTCATTGGGAACTTGCCGGGAGTGCGCCACAAGCAAGGCGACTTGCCGACGTGGGAGCTTTTGCGCTCCGACGTCAGTACCGACTTGGCGGCACTCGAGCAATACAACGAAGTGTGTGGGTTCGTGCGAGCAGAGACCCTGCCTGCCACCTACCCACACATCGCGGCACACGTCATGCACATGAAACTCATGACGGACACCGATTTTCCGTTCACCCCGTTGGGCGCGGTTCACTTGCGTAACCGAATCACGCAACACCGGCCGATTGGACGCGAAGAGCGTTACGATCTACGTTTGGCTGCTACTGCGATCACCCCGCACCCCAAGGGCGAACTGGTCCATCTCACCACCGAAGCTCATGTCGGCAAAGAGCTGGTCTGGGACGAAACGATGAGCGTCCTGTTCCGTGGCAAGAAGCGTGGCGACGAGCCAGAAACGCCCGCGCTGGCCGGCATCAAGCCGCCAGCCGGTCCTGTTCATTGGAATCTGGCCACTGATTTGGGTCGCCGTTACGGAAAAATCTCAGGCGATCAAAATCCGATCCACCTGTACCCCGTAACGGCACGCGCTTTTGGCTTCCCACGCCATATCGCACACGGAATGTGGACCAAGGCGAAAGCCTTGTCGTCCGTGCAGAACCGGTTGCCAGACAGTTTCACTGTCGAGGTTGAGTTCAAGCGTCCGATCCTGCTGCCATCCACGGTGGTGTTCGGAACCGACGTGCAAGGTGCCGAGATCGTTTTCGGCGTTCAAAGCAAACGAGACGGCATTCCGCACATGGTGGGACGAGTTTCACCGAAGTAGTAACCGCACGCTTTAAGAGAATCGCCTCCCGAACAAGAGTTTGGGAGGCGATTCTTCGTCATATGACGACATCGGTCTACGGACGTGGCGTAGTAGGTCTGATCAGGCCGTCTTGTGCGACCGACGCCACCAGACGCCCGTCTTCACTGAATACGCCACCAGTGCTCAGACCGCGGGCGCCCGAGGCTGAGGGAGAACTTTGGTCATAAAGCAACCATTCGTCCATTCGGAAGGGGCGGTGGAACCAGATCACGTGATCAAGCGAGGCAGGTTGAACCTTCGGCGAACTGATCAAGAGCTTCTGCGGCACGAGCGACGCTGCCAACAGGCTGAAGTCGCTGAAGTATGTGAAGATCGCTTGGTGCAGGTTGGGGTCGTCGGGCAAGGCTTCATTCACCTTGAACCACATGTGTTGCACAACTGGCATAGTTTCGCGGCTGGGATCAGCCAGCGGACGAGGGTCGCCAACATAACGCGATTCGAAGCCGCCCCACTCCTGTTGCCACGCTTCGGCGGCTTTCTCGTCGACCATGGCGATCAGGTCTGGCAGCGAGGTTGCCTCTTCAGGCGGGATCGTCTTAGGTATAGCGTTCTGATGTTCCCATCCCTCCTCTTCGACCTGGAATGAGGCAGTCATAAAGAAGATGACTTTCCCGTGTTGGCGAGCTGACACGCGCCGCGTGTTGAAGGAACGTCCGTCGCGCACACTTTCTACGTCATAGATAATCGGCAGACTTGGATCGCCTCCGAGCAGAAAGTACACGTGCAGTGAGTGTAAGTGGCGGTCATCTGGAACAGTTCGCAACGCAGCCATCACGGCTTGGCCTGCAACTTGGCCACCGAATACGCGGGTCAGGTTCGAGTTCTCGGGTTGTGACCCGCGAAAGAGATTGACCTCTAATTGTTCGATATCGAGCAGATTAACGCCTTCAGCAACGGAACTAGGCACAACGCGATCCTATCTAAAAGAGCAGTAAATTCAGTTCTGGTCTTCGCCTGTTTGTCGAGCCAAGAACTCTTCAAACTGGTGGGCTAATTCCTCGCCGCTAGGCAGCTCTTCGGAATCGGCCAGAAGCGATGTTTCGCCGCCGCTGTGGAAAGCATCGTATTGTTGCTCGAGCCCTTCCAGCACGTCCAGACCACCCTGTTCGTCGATCTGAGACTTAATCTGGGTATTCGTCAGATCTTCTTCAATAATCAGTTGCTCGACGTTGAAGATCCGATCCAAGCGAGTGCCTACTGCGTCAATCAGTTCCAGCGCAGCGGTCGGATAGTCCACTTGCGCCAAATAATGCGGGACGTGAACCACGTAACCTGCCGCGTCGTGGTGTGATTCTCCTAGACGCAACTCAAGCAGACTCTGTACGGAAGCGGGTATCTGGATCTCTGCGTCCCACAAGTTCTTACGGTCGACCAGTTCCGGGCGGGTCCCATGGGAAGTCAACAAAGGCGGACGTGTGTGTGGGACTCCCATCGGCACGCCCCCGACGCTCAATACCAGCGGGATATCGTGCTCATCGACGATATCGTGAACTTCGTCGACAAATGCATCCCAGCCATAATCGGGTTCCGGTCCGCTGAGCAGCAGATAGCCCGCGCCTTCCAAGTCGTGATGTTGTGTCACGGCGCGCCGATGTGGCCGGTAATCGTGGTAATGATCGTTGTTGAACTTCAAGCCAGGCCGGCGTGCTCTGTGGTCGATGAGCGAATCGACATCAAACTCGTAGACCGTACCGTGGTCGTTTTGGCGCAGCACCTTCGTGACGAGCGAACCGACGTTGCCGGCGCTCAGGAATCCATCCAAGGCGACGATTAGGGGCAGGCCGTTGGCGTCATCGGGTTGCTTCGCAAACTTCTTTTTGAACCACTGTGGTTTCAACGCAGTTCACTCCCCTCTTTATTCCCTAGGACTTCGAGCCCTAGCGCCGAGATGGCGTCGCTCGTGATGCTCTCTACCGTAAGCCCCATCTGTTTCATCAAAGCGTCGCGTTTGGCGTGCCGTGGAAACTCTTGGCTGATGCCATGGATTCGAACACGGGTGGTAGAGCCAAGATCGGACAGCGCATGAAGCAAAGTCGCCCCGATTCCACCTTGCACGCCGTTGTCCTCAATCGAAATGACGAGGTGGTGAGCAGCAGCGTATTCCACCAAGTCTACGTCGAGCGGCTTGACCCAACGTGGATCGACCACGACTGTCGTGAGACCCCGCTCTCGTAGTTCCGCAGCAACCTCAAGCGCGAGTGGCGCCATCGAGCCAACACCAAGGATTAACAGTTCAGGATGCGGATCAGCGTGCAATACATCAGCAGATCCGATCTTGGAAACACTTGGGATCTCCGCCGGAACGGCACCCTTCGCGTAACGAATCACGGAAGGACCGTCGTCGATGTCAACGGCTTCGCGAAGCAACTCACGCAGACGAACTGCGTCACGAGGCGCGGCGAGTCGTAAAGTGGGAACCAACTGCAACAAGGAAAGATCCCACATGCCGTTGTGACTCGCACCGTCTTCGCCCGTAAGTCCGGCACGATCCAGCACGAACGTCACCGGACAGTTATGCAGCGCAACATCCAACAAGACTTGGTCGAAGGCACGGTTGAGGAATGTCGCGTACACGGCAAACACGGGATGGAGTCCGGCCATGGCCATTCCCGCAGCAGCGGTGACAGCATGTTGTTCGGCGATGCCGACGTCGAACACCCGATCCGGGTACTTATCCGCGAAAGCGTCCAACCCTACCGGATTCATCATGGCCGCGGTGATCCCGACAACATCGGGACGTGCGTCGGCAATGCGGACGATCTCGTCACGGAACACCGACGTCCAACCGGCAGGCGCGGTCGCTATGGCAGTGCCGGTGCTGCGGTCGAATGGGTTCGACTGATGCATCTGGTCGTTCTCATTTGCGACGGCGATGTCGTATCCGTGCCCCTTGGTGGTGATCGCATGAACGATCACAGGGGCGTTGAACCGTTTTGCGGCTGTCAGCGCCTGCTCCATAGCGTCGCGATCGTGTCCGTTGATAGGGCCGATGTACTTAATGCCCAAGTCTTCGAACATCCCTTGCGGGGCGAAAGCGTCCTTTACGCCCTTCTTGATGGCATGCAAGGCTTCGTACGCTGCCTCGGCCACCTTGGGGCCATGAGTCATCCGGTCTTTGATTGCAGAAAGTGTGGGTTCGTACTTCGGATTCGTGCGTATCTCTGTGAGTTTATTGGCTAATCCGCCAACAGTTGGGCGATAGGAACGACCGTTGTCGTTCACCACGATCACCACAGGCCGACAGTTATCGGCCGCAATATTGTTGATTGCTTCCCACGCCATACCGCCGGTCAAAGCCCCATCGCCAATGACGGCCACGACGTGATTCTCTTGGCCAGTCACTTCGAATGCCCGCGCAATACCGTCGGCATAAGACAAAGAAGTGGAAGCGTGGGAGTTTTCTACCCAGTCATGTTCAGACTCGCTACGCGAAGGATAGCCCGACAGGCCGCCTTCCTGACGAAGCCGGGAGAAGTCCGCAGCGCGGCCCGTCAAGATCTTGTGCACATAGGCTTGGTGCCCGGTATCCCACAGGATCCTGTCTCGTGGCGAGTCGAAAACGCGGTGGATAGCCATGGAAATCTCGACTACGCCCAAATTTGGCCCCAAGTGGCCGCCGTGTTCTGAAACCGAGCTGAGCAGAAGTTCGCGGATTTGACTGGCGAGGAGATCAAGTTCAGGGCCCGTGAGGTTCTTGATGTCCTCGGGCCCGGTGATCTTCGAAAGCAAAGTCGCCATTCGTCTATCCTATCGAGTCGCTCGAAGCCCAGCCGATCAGTGTGCAGCGGAACACTTAGGGCAATCGATATTGGCCGCGGACATGAGCTAAAGTCTCGGCTTCCACGAACGTCATATGCTCGATGCGCGCAGTGATCTGCTTCGACCATCCTAGGACGCCGATGCCAGTAACTTCAGCACCTAAGCTGGTCCGCCCGTCCAGTTGGGGTCCGTAATCGCTTTCGCGCCAGGGAGCCAACGTGAATGGTCCCCCAGGTGCTGGCCCGAGCCCAGCGAAAGCGTCTGCGAGGTACTCATCCCCACGAATGAATTGGATGACGTTGAGCCGAGTCCCGACGCGGAGCGAATCGGCCACGTCAGACGCAGGATCAATCCAAAACACCACATACGATGTCTCGCCTTCCACGATCGCCAGTGACGACACAGTCAAGCCAACGCGTTCGCTCCCCCGACCCGTGGCCACTACTGTGACACCCGCAGGCAGTCGCCCGCGCCAACGGCGCACCTGAGATCGCTGACTCAAGGGTTCCTCGAAAGGATGATCTGTGTGTATCGTCACCGTTTCAGCCTAACTCTCAAGTCGTGCGGATTAGGGTTCGGAAACGTCGAAGGCCGGAAGAACTCGCGGTTCTTCCGGCCTTCAGGCTTTTCGCTCAGAGCAAGGAACGAAGCACGTACTGCATGATTCCACCGTGACGATAGTAGTTGGCTTCGCCAGGGGTATCGATCCGGACATCGGCTTCGAAGGTGGTGGTATGGCCATCAGGTGCGATAGCCGTGACCGTGACCGTGCGAGGCGTGGTGCCTTCATTGAGCGCAGTTACACCGGCGACTGAGAACGTTTCTTCACCAGTCAGGCCGAGCGAATCGGCGTTCTGGCCAGCTGGGAACTGCAACGGGAGCACACCCATGCCAATCAGGTTTGAACGGTGAATACGCTCGTAGGACTCAGCGATCACTACCCGGATTCCCAGCAGCGCAGTACCTTTCGCGGCCCAGTCCCGCGATGAGCCTGAACCGTATTCCTTGCCGGCCAAGACAACCAGCGGAATGCCAGCAGTTTGGTAGTTGGCCGAGGCATCAAACACGGTGGTGACGTCGCCGCCAGCAGTGAAGTCGCGGGTGAAGCCGCCCTCGGTGCCCGGAGCAATCTGGTTCCGAAGACGAATGTTCGCGAAGGTGCCACGAATCATCACTTCGTGGTTGCCGCGCCGCGAACCGAGCGAGTTGAAGTCACGAGGCGAAACGCCGTTGTCGAGCAGGTACTTGCCCGCTGGTCTGTCTTTCTTAATTGCGCCTGCCGGTGAGATGTGATCGGTGGTGACCGAGTCTCCGAGCTTAAGCAAAACACGAGCGCCGTCGATATTCGTGACGGGCGAAGGCTCGAGGCTCATACCATCGAAATACGGGGCCTTGCGAACGTACGTCGAATCTTCGTCCCACGCGAAGGTGTTGCCTTCAGGTGTGGGCAGGTTCTGCCAGCGCTCGTCTCCTGCGAACACATCGGCGTATTCGGAGACGAACGTCTCCGAAGAAATGGCACCGGCGATAACATCTTCGACCTCTTGCGGTGAAGGCCAGATATCAGCGAGGTAGACCGGGTTTCCTTCGGTGTCATCGCCAAGTGACTCTGTGGTGATGTCGATGTCCATCGAACCGGCTATGGCGTAGGCCACGACCAGCGGAGGGCTGGCGAGATAGTTCATCTTGATGTCTGGGCTGATGCGACCTTCGAAGTTACGGTTACCCGAAAGCACCGAAACCACGGCAAGGTCGTGTTCGTTAACGGCAGCACTTACTTCGGGGATCAATGGACCCGAGTTTCCGATGCACGTGGTGCAGCCGTAACCGACCAGGTTAAAGCCCATCTTGTCCAGGTATGGCGTCAGACCGGCACGCTCGTAGTAGTCCGAAACGACCTTAGAACCGGGAGCCAAGGTGGTCTTGACCCACGGCTTACGGGCTAGTCCCTTTTCGACGGCTTTCTTGGCAAGCAGACCCGCACCGATCATGACCGATGGGTTCGAGGTGTTGGTGCACGAGGTGATCGCCGCGATGGTGACTGCACCGTGATCGAGGGTGAATGTTTCGCCGTCAACCGTAACCTCGACTGGATTACTTGGACGACCGCCGTCGGCCGGCACACATGAGAAGTAGTCGCGACGCGGTGTAGTGCCGTGGGCGTCCGACGCAGGAGGATCGGAAGCAGGGAACGATTCGGCCAGCGCGTCATCGTATTCGCCGATGTTTGGCGTGACATCGTGGTCGACATATGCCGACAAGGCTCCGCGGAACCCTTCGCGTGCCTCGGCGAGGATCACCCGATCTTGCGGACGCTTTGGTCCGGCAATCGAGGGAACCACAGTGCCAAGATCAAGTTCGAGATACTCGGAGTAGCGAGGTTCACGATCCGGATCGTGCCAGAGGCCTTGTGCTTTGGCGTACTCCTCTACGAGTGCAACCTGAGCGTCATCGCGTCCGGTGAGACGCAAGTACTTCAGAGTTTCTTCGTCGATTGGGAACATCGCCACTGTTGAGCCGTATTCCGGGCTCATGTTGCCGATCGTGGCGCGGTTTGCCAGCGGGACTGCGCCGACGCCGCTGCCGTAGAACTCAACGAACTTGCCGACGACTCCGTGTTGGCGTAGTTGTTCTGTGATGGTCAAGACGAGGTCGGTTGCGGTCGAGCCTTCGGGCAATTCGCCGGAAAGCTTGAAGCCGACGACCTTTGGGATAAGCATGCTGATGGGCTGGCCGAGCATCGCTGCTTCGGCTTCGATGCCGCCGACGCCCCAACCCACTACGCCCAGACCGTTGACCATGGTGGTGTGCGAGTCGGTGCCAACACAGGAATCTGGGTAAGCAACGATGCTGCCGTTTGAGTCGCGCGTGAAAACGACGCGAGCAAGGTGTTCGATATTGACTTGGTGCACGATGCCGGTACCCGGTGGCACGACCTTGAAATCGTCGAAAGCGCCCTGACCCCATCGCAGGAACTTGTAACGCTCGCCGTTGCGCTCGTATTCAAGTTCGACATTGCGGTCGAACGCACCCGGAGTTCCGAATGCATCGGCGATGACGGAGTGATCGATGACCATCTCGGCGGGAGCTAACGGGTTGATCTTTGACGGATCTCCGCCAAGAGCGGACATTGCTTCACGCATGGTGGCAAGGTCGACGACACAAGGCACGCCCGTGAAGTCCTGCATGATCACGCGCGCAGGCGTGAACTGAATTTCTTTGTTGGGCTCAACCGCTGGATCCCACGCCGCGAGAGCAGCGATATCTTCCTTGGTGATATCTGCGCCATCTTCGGTGCGCAGCAGCGCCTCAAGCAGGATCTTCAGGCCGAATGGAAGCGAATCAACATCCAGCCCCTCCCCCTGAACCGCACCAAGACGGAAGTAATCGAAGGTTGATTCACCCACGTTAAGGGTTGATTTGGCATTAAAACTGTCCAAGCTCATCAGCTGGCTCCTTCTCGAAAAATCTACAACTCCATCGTGACGCGAAACAGTGGCACGCGCCAGCAAGGCAGGCCTAAACTCAATTTTATCTTGATATCAAGATACCACGACGTTGGCGCGTCATCTCAAGTGAGCCAACTTCATGAGCAGCGCTTTTCCGTCGACCACGTTCTGCTCCCACCGGATGCCGATTGCGAGGAGTGTCGCCCCGAGGACGCCAAAGATGATCCATCGGTCGAGGTCCATGAAGATGGGACCCACGTTCGCAAGGAGGACCACGACCAGCGCTGCTGCTCCAGCCAACACGGGCGCCAGCCACTTCAGAAAGAGTCCTGCTCCCAAAACGAGTGCAGCAACGGCACCCCAAACCAAAGCTCGAGTACTAGCGGGTTCCTCGAGGACTCCCCAGAGGGAAGGAATGAAGGCGACCGCCAAGCCTGCGCCCAGAGCGTAAGTGGTGCTGAGTTCTCGATACTGATGCATTGCCACGAGCCCAAGCACGAGCAAAACCACTGCGATCGGGGCTGTGTAGGCCTCAACGACCTCAATGTCCCCCGCCACGAGTTGGGCGATCCATGCCGCGACGCCCAAGACCAGCCCGGGAAGAAACTGCCACCGGCGTTCGGTGTCCGTGACGCCTACGATGAAACAAGCCGCAGCCAGCGCGAGCGCGGCAAAAGCGAACGTTGCCGGTTTCTCAAGCAACTGGATCAAACTCACAAGCGCTAGAAACGTTGCCGCGAGCTCGACACCGATACGAATATGCCTAGTCGTCTGCACGCCCAATGCCACGACCAAGACCCCCGAGGTAATCAAGACGAGATACAGGTCTGTATCGGCAAACCCCGAGCCCACAAT
>JAAZCT010000041.1 GCA_012513165.1 Actinomycetales bacterium | reverse complement strand
GAGGTATCCCATCGCCCAGCCAAAACCGGAAACCCAGCCGACGTTCTTGGGAGTAGATACCTGACGCAGCATCGCAAAGTAGGGGACCGAAGCAAGTTCGAAAATCACGGAGCCTGCCGCCATCATGACCAGCCCGTACCAGAGGAAGTGCCAATCGTTCTCGACAAAGAACAGTGACAGCATCACGACGATGACAGCCATCGTGAGCCCGAACAGGGTCTTCTTTCTCGCACCGCTATCGTCCGAACCTCGGCCCAACGCGGGGGCCAAAATGGCAATAAATATTGCTCCGGCAGCTGACGACAAGCCCAGCCAGCTGCTTGCTCGCAAGGGACCCGGAACGTCTGCGCCCACGCCTTCGACCAGATAGACGGAAAAGATGAAAGTGACGATGACTGCGTGGTACGACGCCGAACCCCAATCCCAGAGGCCCCAAGCAATAACCCCCTTCTTGTTGCTGGTCTCTCCGATTCCGGCGGGTGCATGAGTCGTCATTCGTGGTCCTTCCATTGGCCGCGTTCGAGAAGTACGTCCTTGAGTAGGTCTGTTCTGTCGGTCATGATTCCATCGACTCCGAGGTCGAGGAGTCGGTGCATTTCTTCGGGTTCATCGATCGTCCAAACGTGCACTTGTTTGCCGTGCCGATGTGCCCGTCGAACGAAACTACGGGTGACTACGGGTATTCCGTGCCAGCGCACCGGAACTTGAAACACGCGTGGGGTTTCAGGGACCGCAACACCCGTCACCATCCAGCCTGCTTCACGCGTCGATGTGGAGGTCAATATCTCCGGAGCCAACTCGCGAATCTTGAGCAGTCGCGAATGATCAAATGCCGCCAGGCACACGTGCGAAGCGATTTCGTACTCGCGCACCATCGCAAGGGTGGGCGCTACCGCGTCATCGGATTTGATGTCGATGTTGAATCGCGCGCGAGGAAATGCGGCAAGCAGGTCGGCCAATGGCACGATCTGTTCGCTACCGCCCAAACTGATCTGGGCCAACTCTTCGGAATGGACGTCAACAATCGCACGATTATGGCCGGAAAGCCTGGTCAAATGCTCGTCGTGGCAGGCCACCGCGATGCCATCTTTCGTGGCCCGCACATCGGTCTCGAAATAGCGGTAACCAATATCGAAGGCATGCTGGAAGGCTCGCAGAGAATTTTCGATCCCAACATTGGGCTCGACTAGCGCCCCACCACGATGCGCGAACGCCAACGGCGTCGCCGAATCAAGATACGAGGAGGAACCCACATCTCACAACATAGGGCATACGAAGCGTTTGCGTAACGTAAGTCACGCTCGCGCCGGGATCAAATGTCGCGGAACGATTCAATCTGCGCACCGAGCGCATTGAGGCGATCCGCCAGATCCTCATAGCCGCGCTGAATCACATAGATATTGCGCAACACTGATTCGCCTTTCGCGGCCAACATCGCGAGCAACACCACCACGGCAGGACGCAAGGCCGGAGGACACACGAGTTCGGCGCCGCTCCAGTGAGTAGGCCCCTCGATGAGAACCCTGTGTGGGTCCAACAGCGTGACGCGCCCACCCAACTTGTTCAGTTCAGTTAGGTAGATGGCTCGGTTCTCATAGACCCAGTCATGCAATTTGGTTTGACCCTGCGCGGTGGCTGCAATCACGGCAAAAAACGGGAGGTTATCGATGTTGAGACCCGGGAACGGCATCGGGTGAATCTTGTCGATGGGTGCTTTCAAAGACGAGGGCTTCGTGGTGATATCGACCAAACGAGTGCGCCCATTTTCAGCGAAGTACTCTTCGGTGCGCTCGTATTCGAATCCCATTTCTTCGAGCAGCGCCAGCTCGATCTCCATGAACTCGATCGGCACGCGCTTCACGGTGATCTCTGAAGACGTCACGATCGCTGCGGTGATCAGGCTCATCGCTTCGATCGGGTCTTCACTCGGCGCATAGTCGACGTCCGTTGAGATGTGGGCGAGTCCGGTCACGGTGAGCGTCGTGGTTCCGATTCCTTCGATCCCTACGCCAAGCTTCTGCAGGAAGAAACACAGGTCTTGGACCATATAGTTCGGACTCGCGTTGCGGATGATGGTGACTCCGTCATAGCGGGCGGCAGCCATGAGTGCGTTTTCCGTGACAGTGTCGCCGCGTTCGGTGAGCACGATCGGGCGAGTGGGGGAGACGCTCGCGTCGGTGGCCGCCTGATAACTGCCTTCGGTGGCGACAACAGTTAAGCCAAACGGACGCAGCGCGACCATGTGCGGTTCGATCGTGCGCGTACCTAAATCGCAGCCGCCAGCGTAGGGGAGTTGGAAGTCCTCGAAACGATGCATGAGTGGCCCGAGGAACATGATGATACTGCGCGTGCGGCGAGCCGCATCCTCGTCCATATTGCTGAGATCCAGCTTTTCTGGCACGACAATTTGCAGATCGTTCTGATCGTTGAGCCACGTTGTGGTGACGCCAATTGACTCGAGGACCTCAAGCAATCGATTGACCTCTTCGATTCGCGCAACCTTGCGCAGTGTGGTGGTGCCAGCATTTAGCAACGCCGCACACAACAACGCAACGCCGGCGTTCTTGCTGGACTTCACGTCGATCTCGCCAGACAACGTAGTTCCGCCCTGGACCCGCAAGTGACTCGGGCCGCGGTTGCCTGTCGGCGCGACCGTCAGAATCTCTGAATCAAGCGCCGTGCCAAGTCGCGCGAGCATATCTAAGGTGAGGTTTTGCTGACCCTTTTCGATCCGGTTAATCGCACTTTGGCTGGTGCCCAACTGGGTCGCCAACTGCGCTTGCGTCATCCCGCTGTCTTGCCGTGCGTCACGAATAACTTCGCCGATTCGGGCGAGGTAACTTGTCTGCTCAACCATGCCTTGAATCTTATCTCACATGTGAGATAAACCAAGGAGCACTAGTCGGTGTCGGCATCTCCAGAAACGATTTCAAGATGACCCTTGGCCGAGATCTTCCTTAAATCGCTGACTTTTCCGTGCGTCGCGATATGGCCGTAATAAATGTCATACGCCTCTTCAGCGATCGTGGCGTCGTGAATCGGAAATACGATGGGCGCACCAACACCTTGAACGAATTCCAAGGTCTCGCTAATTTTCGCCCACGGTGCCGTGAGGGGGAGTGCCAGCACGTGAACGCTCTCGGGGCGATGCTCATACGAGTCGCCCGGATGGAAAAACACAGGGGAGCCCGGTGCCGTAATCGTGACACCAACGTTTCCAATCTGAGGAATCACCGGCAGGATCGGCGCATGCATCCGGCCTACACCCGTGATGGTCGCACCACCAACCGAATAGGTC
>JAAZCT010000040.1 GCA_012513165.1 Actinomycetales bacterium | reverse complement strand
CTGTGCTTGTGGATTGCGTGGATGTTGGGAGCAATACGGAAGCGGTCGAGTTTTGGATCGCTGGGCGCAACAACACCTTGTTGGTAGTACGCCGGTAGCCAAACTACTCATTGCGAAGGCAGGTTCGGCCGAGCAAGTCACCGGTAAGACTGTGTCGCAACTGGCGGCTGATGGAATTCGGGAAGCGCGTGAGTGTCTCGCCACGGTTGGCTACAACCTCGGAGTGGGTATGGCGAGTCTGGCCGCGGTTTTCGATCCAGAATTCTTTGTTGTAGGCGGCGGACTCGCCGACAACAAAGAACTGTTGTTAGAACCGATGGTTCAATCCTTTGAGGAACACCTTTTCGGGGCCGCGCATCGCAAGGTTCCTCCAATTAAGCTGGCTTTGTTGGGGCCAGATGCGGCTCTCATCGGCGCGGCAGGCTTGGCGCCTCGTTAAGACCGTGAGCGACCGCTGTATCTCGAAACGCGTTCAATGATGGCGCCACCGACCGAACCTGGTGGCCCGTACATCAGCAAAGGTCCCAAGACAACGTCAGCGAAGTGCACCCCGGCGGTCTGGTACCGCTGTTACTGACCGATGCCGAACGAGGACAAAAGCGAAAGAGCACCAAAAACCAAGACGAGAGCTGCGCCGACCAAAGTCAAGATTTTGGTCGCGGGCGACGCAGGACGTACGGGGTTTTGCATTTCTAACTGCTCGAGGCGCTCCATTTCGAGGAGTTCCGCGATTTCGGGATCCATGGTTTCGGGGTCTAAATCATCGAAGCCATTTGGCTGTTCTTGCGCGGTCATGGGTGCTCCTGAGCAGGATGGTGCAAGCCGATTGTCTGGCTTTGCATCGGATAGAGACTCTGATAATAGGTGGATCCCGCCGATCCCCGAGTGAAAACGCGGAAAGTGTTGGCTAACTCACTGCGAACATCGGCTAGGAGGTGCAACCGCAACGGTACGTTTCGGCGCTAGGCAGGAGCCAGACTAGACGCTCGAACCGTCGTCGTAGATGGATCCGCCGCCCTCGGCGGGATTTGTCAGCAGCAGATAGGCCAACAACCCGACTGATCCCACCACGATCATCCCTGTTAACGCGGGAGACACATAGACGCCTGCGAGTGAGAAAACGATAAGTGCCACGGGCACCGCAGCGAGTGCGAGCCAACCCCATTGGCGAAACGGGTTTCCCGAAGCGCTCACGGCAGGTGCTTGCCGATACATGACTTCCGTGAACTCCGGCAGATCTTGAACGTCGGGCACTTCGTCGAACAACTCGCTAGGTTCGGCCGTGGTGTTTTCTAACTCCACGAACTCGAGTTCATCGGGTGAATCGAGTTCTAAGCCTTCGACGATCCGGTCGAATTCGTCTGGGTCCTGACTGCTCATCGGTTGCTCACATCGGCTTTAGCCACGGGTGAGTTGGTCGGCAATGAACTGTGCCGAAGACTCCATGATGAACGGAGCATCCCAATCGAGGGTGGCGACGTGGAAACTTCGGCTCAATTCGATGTGATCGTAGACGTCAGAAGAGACACCATCGCGAATGATTTTGCTGGATGAAGGATCGACCACGTGATCGTCAGTTGAGTGGAATAACAACACGGGCGCGGTCACCCGCGACAGATTTGCTCGGACATCTGCCCACAGTTCCAGTTGGGAGGCGAGAGCCCGCAGGGGAGTGCGGTCGTAACCGTATTCGTCTGAGTCAGGCTTCGCAATGTCGTTGCCGATGCCCGGTATGGCAGGGAGCACCTTGGACAGGTAGGGGATTAATTTGAGTTCGGGCCGGTCTAGGTTGACGGCGGGGTTCACGAGCACCAACGCCGACACATCAGCGGGGCGCTTTTCTGCAAGCCGCAGTGCTAGCGCTCCGCCCATCGACAACCCACACACAAAAACTTGGTCGCAACGTTCACGTAATTCGGTGAGAGCTTGATCGGCGGTGCCGTACCAATCGCGCCACGTGGTGCGATTCATGTCTTGCCACGTGGTGCCGTGACCTGGCAAACGGGGCACCGAGACGCTGTAACCGCGTTCGGCGAGATCTTTGCCCCAAGGCACCATCGAAGCGGGCGACCCAGTGAAACCATGAACCAACAAGATGCCCACGGATCCGCCCTCGTGGGTCCAAGGTTGGGCTTGTGGAATCACGACAGAATTAGAACTCATGTGTCCATCATCGCGCATAGGGTCGTCAAGAGTGCCATGTTCGGGGTAGTGTCTTGCCGTGTTCTATTGGTTCCTAAAATTTCTCGCAGTGGGCCCTTTGCTGAAGCTCATCTTTCGGCCATGGGTCGAAGGTGCCGAGAACGTGCCCAAAGAAGGGCCAGTCATTCTGGCGAGCAACCACTTGTCTTATAGCGACTGGTTGTTCATGCCGGTCGTCATCCCTCGGCGCGTGACATTCGTGGCGAAAGCCGAGTATTTTGAGGGCACGGGCATTAAGGGCTGGATGCAGCGGAACTTCTTTTCTGGCGCGGGCCAAGTCCCGATCGATCGCTCTAGTGGCTCTGCGGCGGCGGGAGCGATTCGCACCCAGT
>JAAZCT010000039.1 GCA_012513165.1 Actinomycetales bacterium | reverse complement strand
TCTGGCGGGCAACGCCAGCGAGCTCACATCGCCCGCGCGCTGGTGGGCCAGCCCGACCTGCTGGTGATGGACGAACCAACGGTTGGCGTCGATGCCGACAGCCTGGCCATTCTGGCCCAGATCTTGAAACGCGAACTCGAACGCGGCACTGCCATCGTGATGGTGACCCACGAGTTGGGTGCCGTGCGCAATCTGGTGAATCGGACGATCACTTTGGAGGCAGGTGCCGTGTGTGACACGTGCATCGATGTCACTGACTTACACGCCGCGGCCTTACAAGAACACCACGCTGAAAAGCACGGAGACTCGCACACTGAGCAACCCGCGCACCATGCGGCGGAACTCGATGTGCGGCCCGTAGTTTCGGAAGGACCACTCCAGTGACTCTTCTTTCGTATGAGTTCATGCAGATCGCACTGCTGGCGGCCGTCATCACCGGTCTGACAGCGCCCGCCATCGGCACGTACATCGTTCAGCGGCGCCTGGCGCTGCTCGGCGACGGTCTGGGGCACGTGGCACTCACGGGCGTCGCCTTGGGCATACTTACCGGGACGTCGCCCCTCGTCGCAGCAGTCTTGGTGGCCATCGCTGGAGCGATCGGCATCGAATTGCTGCGCACCTATGCAAAAGCCTCTGCCGATGTGGCGCTCGCGATGTTGTTCTACGGCGGCATCGCGGGGGGCGTTTTCTTGATCAACCTGTCAGGCAACTCTGCGGCCACCCTCAACCGGTACCTGTTCGGCTCGATCACCACGATGAGTCGCGGCGACGTGTTTCTGGTGGTCGTCTTAGGCGCAATCGTGTTACTGGCCAGCATCTGGCTCGCACCGCAGTTCTTTGCGCTGAGCCACGACGAAGAGCACGCTCGTGTAGCCGGCGTGCCGACGCGGTTCTATGGCATGCTGATCGCCACGCTGGCTGCCGTCACAATCGCGGTATCGATGCGCACGGTCGGCTTGTTGTTGGTCTCAGCACTCATGGTGATGCCGGTTGCAGCCGCCCAACAGCTGCGGCCCAGCTTCCGCGGGACCCACTTCCTCGCAATGGGCTTCGGGCTATTTTCGGCCGTCGCTGGGCTGCTCATCAGCGCGAGTATCGACGCTCAGCCGGGCCCGACGATCGTCTTGCTTGCGTTGGCGGTCTTTGCCGTGGCTGCCACGATTCGTGGTGTGATGTCGCTGCGCCGCTCCCCGGAGGTTTCTGGTGGCTGAACAACGCAATACGCGCCAACGTCGTGCCGTGAAGGGAGTGCTCGCTCAACTCGAGGGTTTCCATTCGGCTCAAGAGATCCACGAGTTCTTGCGCGATGCGGGTGAACAGATTGGCCTCTCGACCGTCTATCGCAACCTCGTGTCGTTGGCCGAGGCCAGCGAAGTTGATGTGCTGCGAAACGACGAGGGCGAGACCCTGTATCGCCGGTGCAGCAGCGGCCACCACCACCACTTAGTGTGCCGCGCTTGTGGCCACACGGTGGAGGTTGAAGGACCAGCCGTTGAGGCTTGGGGGGACGCGGTCGCGAAGGAGCACGGGTTCACTGAGGTTTCGCACACACTCGAAATCTTCGGCACCTGCCTCGACTGCGCGACTGCTGCCGTCAAAGAACCCAACGGAAACTGAATGTGCAGCGAGGAGCCACTATGAAGATCGAGATCGTGACCGCAGCGAAGCTCACAGCCACGCAGGTGTACGAAATATGGCGGATCCGCGATGTGGTCTTCAGCGTGGAACAAAATTGCCGCGAGCCCGACGTCGACGGGGTGGATGTGCGTCCCGACTGCCATCATGTCTGGATCGCTGATGCCTCGGCACAGTTACGCAGTTATGCGCGCGTTTACCGCTGCGATGGCCGCATCCGACTTGGACGAGTTGCAACGCGCGATCAGGATCGCGGGCTGGGTCTATCAACGGCGATTCTCGAACGAGTCATCGCTGAATGGGGCGCCGAGGATATCGCTATCCACGCCCAAGCTCATCTGGAATCGTGGTACGCGCAGTTTGGTTTCGTGGTGAACGGCGAACCGTTCGTCGAAGCCGACATCGATCACCTACCGATGCTGCGCAATGGCCGCTAGGGCTAGCTAGACTCCGAAACACCTGCCGGCATCGAAAAGTGATACGAACTGATCCGGAACCCTTGACGAAAATACAGCTCGTGAGCGTCTCGGCGTGACTCTTGCACACCGGAATCCAAATGGATTTCGTCAACACCCAACCGTAGCGCTTCGGCCATGATCCAGCGCATCAGACCAGAAGCATGGCCTTGGCCACGAGCGACCGGAATCGTCGATAGATCATCGATATACAGGTGGCTACCCCACGCGAGATTCCGCGCCTGCCGAAATCCCGCTATCGCGACCACTCGTTCCTCCTCAAACGATGCAATCTGCCGATACCCCTCCGCCATCTGGGCTGCCACGAGTTCCGGATACTCGGCCTCGTCCGTCAACTGAGTCCGCAGTTCGCGCATGGCCTCAAACCCAAGACCGACTTCATGGGGGCCAAGTTCACGGATCACTGCTAGATCCGCTTCACGCCCGCGAGGCGCAGGCCGTAGGTCATCGCATCCGCGAGCGCTTCCCAGGATGCTTCGATGATGTTGGAGCCGACTCCGACTGTGGTCCAGGTGTCTTTGCCGTCGGTGGTGTCGATCAGAACCCGGGTGACAGAGTCCGTGCCTTTGCCTTGGTCCAAAATGCGCACCCGGAAGTCGACCAAATGGAACCGGGCAACCTCGGGGTATGCCTGTTCTACCGCTTCACGCAAAGCATGATCGAGCGCGTTGACCGGGCCGTTGCCTTCGCCCACCACGGCCCAGCGCTTTCCGCCCGCGCTGACTTTGATGGTCGCTTCGGCCAAAGCATCACCTTGGCTTCCGACCGATTCGGCGATCACTCGCCCCGACTCGACGTCAAAATAGCTAGGCCGCCGCCCATCAATCTCTTCAGCGAGCAGCAACTCGAACGAAGCGTCTGCGGCCTCGAAGGTGTAGCCGTCTTGCTCGAGTGCCTTGACCCGATCGGTGACGCGCGTCAAGAGTTCGGTGTCGCCGGTGAGGTCGAATCCGAGCTCACGGCCTTTGAGTTCGATCGTGGCGCGGCCGGCCATCTCGGACACCAACAGGCGCATGTCGTTGCCCACCAGCATCGGATCCATGTGTTGATACAAGTCTGGATCCACCTTGATCGCACTCGCGTGCAGGCCCGCCTTGTGAGCGAAGGCCGACACGCCGGTGTAGGGCTGGCGTGCGGCCGGCGGGTAGTTGGTGATCTCGCTGATCGCGTGGGCAATGCGCGTGGCTTCGCGCAGCGCGCCTTCGGGCATCACTTTCATTCCGAGTTTGAACTCGAGGTTCGCCGCGCACGTGATCAAGTCGGCGTTGCCCGTGCGTTCGCCGTAACCATTGACGCAACCCTGAACGTGGGTGGCGCCGGATTGAACTGCGGCGAGCGTGTTCGCCACAGCACAGCCGGTGTCGTTGTGGGCGTGGATGCCTAGGCGCGCTCCGGTCACTTCACCCACATGTCCGACGATGTCAGAAACCCAGTGGGGCAACATGCCGCCGTTGGTGTCGCACAACACGGCCACTTCTGCGCCTGCTTCGGCGGCAACGCGCACCACTTCGATCGCGTATTCCTTGTTGTCAAGGTAGCCGTTGAAGAAGTGTTCAAGGTCGAGGAACACTCGCTGTCCTTCGCCACGCAGATACGTGATGGAGTCACGCACCATCGAGAGGTTCTCGTCGAGCGTAGTTTTCAAGGCTTTGATGACGTGTTGGTCGTGACTCTTAGCCACCATCGTGACCACCGAGGCGCCACTGTCTCGCAGAGCCTGAATCAAGGGATCGTCAGCCGCCGCGATTCCGGGCCGGCGCGTAGCACCGAAGGCCGCGAGAGTGGCATTCTTCAAATCAAGTTCTTTGGCAGCGAGCGCGAAAAACTCGGTGTCTTTGGGGTTGGATCCGGGCCAGCCGCCTTCGATATACCCGACGCCGAGATCGTCGAGGTGCTGCGAAATGGCGAGCTTGTCTTGCACGGAGAGGTTCAAGCCCTCTTGCTGGGCGCCGTCGCGCAGCGTCGTGTCGTAGACGTGGAAGTCGGCGATGTTGTGGGTACCGTGACTGATGCTCATGCTGTCCTCGTTTGTCCAACCATTGTGTCAATGGAACGGCGTTCATGGATATCAACAAAAAAGCCTCCCGGGTCAGGGAGGCGGCGCTATTGCGGAAGAGCAATAACGCTAGTCGATAATGATCACCGGTGTGTTCATGGTTCCATCATAGCCACGCAGCGAGCCATACGCACTGACCTGGTTCGTGCCGTCACATGACAACAGCCCGAACAAGTGAAGTTCACGAGTTCGGGCTGTTGGTGGGTATATGCGCGAATCTCACCGCGAAACGGCACCGATCGTTTCGGCTTGCGCCAAGATAGCTTCACGCGCAGCCTTGATATCCGCATCACTCAAGGTGCGATCCGCAGCACGCAGACGCACCTTGTAGGCGAGTGACTTCTTGCCGACTTCGACTTGATCGCCCGTGTAGATATCGAACAAACGCACCGATTCGACGAACTCGTGTGCCCCAGCGATCAATTCGCTCAAAGCGCCTGCAGTGACAGCTGCCGGTGCGACGAAGGCGAAGTCTTCTTTCGCGACGGGGAAGGTCGAGAAGCTGGGCTTCTCCCCTACCTCGGGCGCCGCATCGAACATCGCGTCGAGGTTGATCTCGCCGGCCATGACTCGTCCGGGCAAACCGTGGGCCTGACTGATGCGAGGATCGAGTTCACCCGCATGGCCGATGATCTGGCCGTCGAGCTTCAACGCGGCACAACGTCCCGGATGGAACGGAGCGTACTGTGCGGCTTCGACGGTCAACTCGACGTTGAGCACGCGGGCAAGATCGTGGGCAACTGCTAACGCGTCAGACCACACGAAATCGACGCCTTCAGCGTTGATGCTAGGACGCACTGCGCGACCGAGCATCACCCACGACGCATGGTGCGGCTGGATGGGCAGCGCCTCGTTGAGGGCCGCGTACTCGGCTTCAGTTGGCCGACGATCCACTCCGTAAATGGGCGCTTCGACGCCGTGCTTGGGTTGGAAGATTCGAGCCACTTCAAAAAGTGCGATGTCGTCGTGACCACGGCTGACGTTCAATGCCGTGGAACGCAACAGGCCGATCAACAACGTGCTGGTGAGTGCTGGCTGTTCACTCGAGAGTGGGTTCGCCAACTGCACGGTGTCGCGGCGAGCATCGTCGGCCGCGAGTCCCAGCTTGTCGAAGTCCCCATCGCCCACGAACGGCAGGGACTTCACCTCGGTCAAACCGAAAGACGCAAGCGCTAGTCCAGACCTGCGACGCAGCGCTTGAGCGCGAGTCAAACCACGACCGCCTGGCGCCTTTGGCAACACCGAGGGAACAGCGTCGTAGCCCACTACCCGCAACACTTCTTCGACCAGATCGTAAGGATCATTGAGGTCGAACCGCCAGCTTGGACCGGTCGCCACAATCTGACCAGTGGCTGCATCGAGGTCGACGGCAATGCCGTTGCCTTCCAACGCGGCCACGACCGTTTCGGCGCTCACGTCAACACCCAAAACGCGGGCGGGCAGAGCTGCATCCATAGTGACCGCGGGGCGTACTGGCACTTCGCCTGCCACAGTGAGACCCGGCAGGATCTGTCCGCCGCCGTGTTCGACCAACAGTTCAGCAACGCGCTGAGC
>JAAZCT010000006.1 GCA_012513165.1 Actinomycetales bacterium | reverse complement strand
GCTCGCGCGTGACGGACACGTGGTCGACCTCGTTGATGGCGTGGCCAAAGTTGTTGGTGCGTATCCGTGTGGATACGTCTATGTGGATGGATCTTCGGTGGGGGAAATTACTGAAGATGAGTTGCGTGATCGGCGAGTACGTGGTGCCGAAGGAATAATCTCAGTGGTCGCACTGGTTGATCTGGAAACGAAAACCATCGTGAGTGGCCCAACTCTTCACGCGCGAGGCATTGCCGAATCGGATCATGTTTTCGACTCGATCACTCCTGACCTAGCGAAAGCGCTTCAAGCCGCGCTTGATGACGGAGAAGAAGAGCCGCACGCATTGCAGCAGGTGCTGCGTCGGAAGTTGGGATCCTTTGCCGGTCGTAAGCTTCGCCGTCGTCCCATGATTCTGCCTGTCGTTCATATTCGTTGACTTTCAGGCGCGCCGAGGCTCGGTAAAGCCCGGAAAGTCTGAAGTTGTGCTTTAGGCTTCACCTATGGCGACACGAACGTCTTCCCCGCCGCGAAAGCGGCCGTCCGCAGGCCAAGCTAAGAAGAAGCCGGCCACCGCGCGCAAGCCTGCCCCGAAGGGCAAGAAGGCTAGTTCTGCTGCGGGCTCCGGCGCACTGGCCAAGACCGGCACTTCGATCCTGCGCGGCGTAACGGCCGTATGGTTGGCGATCGCCGGCCTCATCGGCGGAATAGCTCGCGGGATCGGTCACGGCGCACGCGATCTCGATCCGGAGTTGCGCCGCGATGGCATCGGCCTGTTTATTCTCAGTATTGCTGTGGTTTCGGCCGCAGGTGTTTGGTGGAGTCTTGAGGGCTTCGTTGGTCACTTGATCCGTACTATCACTGGCGGTTCGGTTGGCGTTTTGGCGTGGGCTGTTCCGATCGTGCTGGTGGTTATCGCTGTTCGCACGATGCGAAGCCCCGACAAAGCAGGTCCTGCGGGTCGTCAACTGATCGGCTGGGCTGCGATTATCGGTGGCGTATTGGGTCTCGTGCATCTGTCCCACGGCACTCCGCGGCCTGCCGATGGCAATGCGATGAACGAAGCAGGAGGAGCAGTCGGCTATCTCTTCTCCGCCATTTTGATGGATCTGCTTAAGACTCCTTGGGTCGTCGCGCCGATCCTCGTGTTCGTGGTTCTTTTCGGGATTCTGGTCGTGACGGGCACGCCCCTACATCAGGTGCCGCAGCGCTGGCAGGACTTCGTTGACTTGGCGACCGGGCGAAACAAAGAGGAACCCGAGCCTGCCACTAAGAAGACACGCCATCCGCGCACCGAACCCGTGGTGGATGAACCTTTCGAGAATCCACTCGTGGACGGCCCAGACGAGGACCGCAAGGTTGATCTGACCCCTCGCGTAATCGATGTCGACCAAGTCGATGAAACTGAAACCGAACTGGCTCCCATCGAGCCCATTCCAGCACGATCTGAGCAGTTGATTCTCGACGGAGATGTGGTTTACACGCTCCCAGAAGCAGCCTTGTTGAAAGAAGGCACACCGCCGAAGGCTCGCAGCGCGGCCAGCGACCAAGTGGTCGACCGTTTGACCGAAGTACTTAATCAATTCCAGATCGATGCACGCGTCACTGGTTACACGCGTGGCCCGACCGTCACTCGCTACGAAGTCGAGCTTGGCCCGGCAGTTAAGGTGGAGAAGGTTACGGCCCTGGGCAAGAACATCGCTTACGCAGTCGCCTCAAACGAAGTCCGGATTCTCTCGCCCATTCCTGGCAAGAGCGCTATCGGCGTGGAGATTCCAAACATCGACAAGGAAATGGTGTCTCTAGGCGACGTACTTCGTTCGGCTAAGGCCCGCAGCGATCATCACCCGATGGTGGTGGGTCTCGGCAAGGACGTCGAAGGCGGATTCGTGGTTGCGAACCTCGCCAAGATGCCGCACCTCCTAGTCGCTGGTGCTACCGGATCCGGTAAATCCAGCTTCGTGAACTCGATGATCTCCTCGATTATGATGCGTTCGACACCAGACGAAGTTCGCATGATCCTAGTTGATCCGAAGCGAGTAGAGCTCAACGTCTACGAGGGCATTCCGCACCTAGTTACGCCCATCATCACGAACCCCAAGAAGGCCGCTGAGGCTTTGCAATGGGTGGTCCGTGAGATGGATATGCGGTATGACGATCTCTCGAACTTCGGATATCGCCATATCGACGATTTCAACAAGGCCGTACGTTCTGGGCAGCTCAAGGCGCCTGTTGGTAGCGAGCGCGTCTTGACGCCCTACCCGTACCTTTTGGTAGTTGTCGACGAACTCGCTGACTTGATGATGGTGGCACCGCGCGACGTTGAAGACTCGATCGTGCGTATTACGCAGCTTGCTCGTGCAGCGGGTATTCACTTGGTGCTGGCGACCCAGCGTCCGAGCGTCGACGTCGTGACGGGTCTGATCAAGGCAAACGTCCCAAGCCGTTTGGCGTTCGCTACGTCCTCGTTGGCGGACAGCCGAGTCATTCTTGATCAACCGGGTGCCGAAAAGTTGGTTGGTCAGGGTGACGGACTGTTCTTGCCGATGGGGGCCAATAAGGCGATGCGTATGCAAGGCGCCTGGATTACTGAAACTGAAGTGAAGGCTCTGGTCGAGCACTGCAAGACTCAAGCCAAGCCTCATTTCCGAGAAGACATTGCGGCCGCCCCGGCTTCAAAGCGTGCGCTCGATGACGACATCGGCGATGACCTTGATCTGGTGCTGCAGGCGGTCGAGCTGGTGGTTTCTACCCAGTTCGGATCAACCTCTATGTTGCAGCGAAAGCTGCGTGTTGGTTTCGCCAAAGCTGGACGCTTGATGGACATCATGGAGAGCCGCGGCGTTGTTGGCCCCAGCGAGGGTTCCAAAGCTCGCGATGTCCTAGTCAAGGCCGACGAATTGGAAGAGGTTTTGGCTGGCATCCAAGCTGGCTAAACACTCGTGCTCCATACTTGAACTGTGCCTGACAACGGAACCGACGCAAACGCGGTGAACACCAAGCCCAGTAACTTCAACGTCCCCAACGCGCTGACGGTGCTTCGAATCTTGGGCGTGCCAGTGTTCGGTTGGCTGCTGCTTACCGAAGCCGGCGAGTCAATCGAGATGCGCCTGTGGGCTTTGCTGGCTTTCGTGTTGCTCATGGCAACAGACAAAATAGATGGCGATATCGCGCGCAAATACAACCTGATCACGGACTTCGGCAAGCTCGCCGATCCGGTTGCAGACAAGGCTTTGACCGGCATGGCGTTTGTTGGCCTGTCGATCATCGGCGTGCTGTGGTGGTGGGTCACCATCCTGATGCTGGTGCGCGAATGGGGCATCACTGCTATGCGTGCAGTCATGGTTCGCAGGGGTGTCGTTATGCCGGCAAGCAAGGGCGGCAAGCTCAAGACGGTGCTTCAGTCAGTAGCGATTGCCGCTTACGTCGCGCCGCTTGAGTTGTGGGCCGGTCGGGTCCCCACGGGGATTCCATGGGTTGCACACGTCGTGATGGGTGCGGCGTTACTTGTCGCCTTGGTGACGGGAATTCAATACGTGTTCGAGGCTCGTGCGAACGCCAAGGAAGGCACTGCTGCGTGACGCTAGCCGGCAACATCGTGTCAACCCTCGCCAGCCGAGGGCAAACGGTCGCGGTCGCCGAGTCGCTTACTGGAGGGCTGCTAGCGGCCGCTTTGGTCGACGTACCTGGCGCCTCGACAGCTTTTGCCGGGGGAGTGGTGACGTACCAACCCGAGCAGAAAGTTCGGCAACTCGGACTCGATCCTGAACTGATCGCAACGCGTGGGACTGTGGATCCGGACGTTGCCGTAGCGATGGCCAGTGCTGTGCGCGCAAAGTTTGGAACCGACTACGCGGTGAGCACCACGGGCGTTGCCGGTCCGGGGGATTCCGAAGGAAAACCTGCAGGCACGGTGTATATCGGTCTGTGCGGTCCGCAGGGCTCGTCAGCGACTCGTTTGACTTTGGCCGGCGATCGATTTGAGGTTCGAATGCTGAGCGTGTCGGAGGCTTTGTCAGGACTGGCCGCTATTCTTGGGGAACAATCGTGAGTGTTCGCGTGTTGATAAGTGAAGGAAGGTGATGACGATGACTCCGATGCGCCAATTGATGGGTGAAGTTCTGCGGGCGCGTCGTCGGGCCCAAGGGCTCACCTTGCGCGATCTTTCTTCGCGGGCGCGCGTCAGCCTCAGCTACATATCCGAGATCGAACGAGGCCAGAAAGAGCCCAGTTCCGAATTGCTCGCGGCGTTGGCTGACGCCCTGGAAATCCCCTT
Source organism: Actinomycetales bacterium (assembly GCA_012513165.1). Lineage (GTDB taxonomy): Bacteria > Actinomycetota > Actinomycetes > Propionibacteriales > Nocardioidaceae > Aeromicrobium. The sequence goes on along the minus strand of JAAZCT010000006.1, from coordinate 6,032 downwards.
GAGCCAAGTTCTCCTGCAAGTCAGCGATCTTCTCGAGTTGGATGAAGCAGCCGATTTGGCCACTGTGGCCGCCATCGGCTCCAGCGACGTCTCGATGTCTGCCGCCTGATGCGGCACAGCGAGTTCTGGGAACGCATGAATCATCACCTCGGCGATGACTACGCGGAGTTTTGGGGTGGTCATCACGCCATCAACTCGTTGTCTAGTCGTACTGCCGTGGAAGCGCTTGCTGACGGCGAGAAGCCCTTAGAAGTCTGGCGAGCAGTTCACGCGGAACTGGAACTCCCGCATCGTGACCGCTGAACTCATTTTCTAAAAACTTTTTCTTGGGCGTGTCGAACGCATTCGAACATCTGTTCGGTTTACTGTAAATGCACAGGCCGACGTTGGCTCTGAACGTAGTCCACAGGCGAGTCGAAGAGGCTCAAAAATGTCTGAGGGTTCACCTAACGTCGTAGATGGCCAGCCGCCAACGACACAGTGAGGACCAGCACATGAGCACGAACACCAAAGCGCTTGCGAAAGAACGCGCTAACAAAGACAAGGCGCTAGACAACGCGCTAGCCCAGATTGATCGCTCGTACGGCAAGGGCGCAGTTATGCGTTTGGGCGATCAGACCCAAGCTCCCATGGAAGTCATTCCCACGGGTGCTGTCGCGCTCGATGTGGCACTCGGAATTGGCGGACTGCCACGCGGACGCGTCGTAGAAATTTACGGCCCGGAATCCTCAGGTAAAACCACGGTCGCACTTCACGCTGTTGCCAGCGCACAGAAGGCCGGCGGTGTGGCTGCCTTCATCGATGCTGAGCACGCACTCGATCCTGACTACGCTCGCAAGCTCGGCGTAGATACAGATGCGCTTTTGGTTTCGCAGCCGGACTCGGGCGAACAGGCTCTTGAAATTGCCGATATGTTGATTCGTTCTGGCGCACTAGACATCATCGTGATCGACTCCGTCGCAGCCTTGGTCCCTCGCGCTGAAATCGACGGCGAAATGGGCGATAGTCACGTCGGTTTGCAGGCTCGCCTCATGAGCCAGGCGCTTCGTAAGATGACCGGCGCGATCAACGGTTCCGGTACCACCGCGATCTTCATCAATCAGTTGCGCGAGAAGATCGGTGTGATGTTCGGTTCACCTGAAACCACCACCGGCGGTAAGGCGCTTAAGTTCTACGCCTCGGTTCGCCTAGACGTGCGTCGTATCGAAACTCTCAAAGACGGTTCAGACATGGTCGGTAACCGAACCAGAGTCAAGGTTGTCAAGAACAAGCTGGCTCCGCCATTCAAACAAGCCGAGTTCGACATCATGTACGGCCAAGGCATCAGCCGCGAAGGCAGTCTGATCGACCTGGGTGTTGATGGCGGCTACATCCGCAAGGCCGGAGCTTGGTACACCTACGAGGGTGACCAGCTTGGCCAAGGCAAAGAGAATGCTCGCCAGTTCTTGCGAGACAACCCGGATCTCGCGATCGAGATCGAGAAGAAGATCAAAGACGGACTAGGCATCGGCGTAGCTGCGGCTGTTGAAGAGTCGGTAGCTGAAGATTTGTCGGCTGCTGATTTCTGATGGCCGACGCGGAATCAATGACGCCCGAACAGGCGCAAGCTTTCGCAACAAAGATCGCGTTCGACCGTTTAGCTGCGCGCGACCGCAGCAGCGCTGAACTTCGGCAGGCACTTGAGGAAAAGCAAGTGCCTGCCGAAGTTATCGCGAGGGTGCTTGTCAAACTTGAAGCTCAAGGGTTCATCAACGACGAACGGTTCGCACTCGATTGGGTAGCTGCCCGGCATCGGTCCAAAGGTTTGGCGCGAGGCGCAATATCGCGTGAATTGAAAGTCAAAGGAATCACAGACGAGCTGATTCAACTGGCGCTGAAATCCTTAGATTCCGAAGACGAGCGTCAACGAGCTCATCAACTCGTGCAGCGACGGCTACCTAGTCTCGCTAGATTCGAACCGGCCATTCAAAAGCGCCGACTCACCAGCTTCTTGATGCGCAAAGGCTACCCGCCCCACCTGTGTTTCGACGTTGTTGCAGTAGAACTGGGTCTTGCAAGAGACCTTGCAGACGAGTTCCAAGACTGAACCGGTTGCGGTACCGGCAGTTTTCATCAGACTGCCGCTGGCGAAGCACACGGACCGTGATCGTAGGCTGTATAACATGACGTCTACATATGGTCTGTATAAGAAAATCACAGCAGTGCCCTTTGGCGGCAGGGTCTTCTCGACATTTTTCGCTCGCAAGGCACCGTACTTTTCCACAGTGCGCCCAGACGTCCAAGCTATGGAGCCTCATTTTGCTCAAGTTCGTGTCCCTAAACGGAAAGCAGTCGAGAACCATATCGGGACAGTCCATGCAATCGCAGTCTGCAATGGGCTCGAAGCGGCCATGGGTTTGCTTGCTGAGGCCACGGTTCCGAGCGATAAGCGGTGGTTGCCCAAAGGTATGGACGTCGAATACCTCGCAAAGTCCACCAGTGACATTGTGTGCACGGCCTCGACAACTCCTGAAGACTGGGAAAACGGCCCGGACGTCCCAGTCACGGTGATCGCAAGCCGCGACGACGGCACCATCGTGGTTCAAGGCGTCATCAACTTGTGGGTTACACCCAAGCGCTGATCGATCGCCGGCGCCGAAACACGGGAAGTATCCTTGAACAGTCATGTCTAAGACTTACGAGATTCACACCTACGGCTGCCAAATGAACGTTCACGACAGTGAGCGGATTTCGGGGCTCCTGCATACGGCGGGCTTCGAAGCAGCTACCGAAGGCGTGCAAGCCGATCTGGTTGTGTTTAACACCTGCGCAGTTCGCGAGAACGCAGACAATAAGTTGTATGGAAACCTGGGGATGATCGCCAGCGTTAAAGCCGCGAATCCCGGTATGCAGATCGCAGTTGGCGGTTGTCTGGCGCAAAAAGACAAAGACACGATCCTGGCGAAAGCGCCCTACGTCGACGTCGTTTTCGGAACACATAACGTGGGTGCCCTTCCGGTGTTGCTCGAACGTGCTCGCATCGAAGCGGAATCGCAAATCGAAATTCTCGACGCACTCGAAGTCTTTCCCTCTACCCTTCCTACGAAGCGCGATTCAGTGTTCGCAGCGTGGGTATCGATCAGTGTGGGGTGTAACAACACGTGCACGTTTTGTATCGTGCCTTCACTGCGCGGCAAGGAACGCGACCGGCGCCCCGGCGAGATTCTCGCTGAGATCAAGGCGCTCGTCGCGGACGGCGTCATCGAAATCACGTTGCTCGGCCAAAACGTCAACAGTTACGGCGTTGAGTTCGGCGACCGCGAGGCATTTTCGAAACTACTTCGAGCTTGCGGTGAGATCGAAGGACTCGAACGAGTTCGATTCACTAGCCCGCATCCGAAAGATTTCACCGACGATGTGATTGCGGCCATGGTTGAGACCCCCAATGTGATGCCGCAATTGCACATGCCGCTGCAGTCAGGTTCCGACAAGGTCCTCAAGGAGATGCGACGGTCGTACCGCCGTAGCAAATTCCTAGGCATTCTTGAGCGAGTGCGCGATGTGATGCCTCAAGCCGCCATTACCACCGACATCATTGTGGGTTTCCCCGGCGAAACCGAGGAAGACTTCCAAGCCACGCTTGATCTTGTTGCAGAGGCGAAGTTCAGCGCCTGTTACACGTTCCAGTACTCACCGCGCCCGGGAACGCCCGCTGCAGATTTACCCAACCAAATTCCCAAGGATGTTGTTCAGGAGCGCTATGAACGGCTCGACAAACTTTCTAAAGAAGTGTCGTGGCAGCAGAATCAACTGCTCGTTGGAAAGACGGTAGAACTTCTCGTCGCGGATCACAGTCCCTCACGCGGTGGCGGCCGCAAGGACGAACAAACGCAACGTCTCACCGGGCGTGCCCGAGACAACCGTTTGGTCCACTTTGCAGCACACGGAATCGAGGTGCGGCCGGGAGACGTGGTCACCACCGAAATCACCTACGCGGCGCCGTATCACCTAGTCGCCGATGTAGCACCAAGCTCAGTACGCAGGACCGCTGCTGGCGACGCTTGGGAAGCGCGCCAAGGGCAAACGCACGTTCAGACTCCCGTGACGTTGGGCTTGCCTGGCTTCGGGATTCCCGAACCGTTACCCGCTGCGCCGGCCTGCGACATCGTCTGATCTGACTTCGCGCACAAGTGGGCCGGTGCGGCTCGATTTGGTTAGGGACTAGTGGTATATTTGCAAACGGTCCGAGGCCAGTGTCGTCCTTGGTTAGTAACCCGACGACATTCTTAAGGTTCCTCCCGTGTCTAACTTTCCTGAAGCACAAGGTCTTTACGACCCCGCATTCGAACATGATGCCTGTGGCGTTGCTTTCGTAGCCGATCTGTCTGGCGTGCCCAGTCGCAAGATCGTCGATCACGCGCTGACAGCATTAGCGAATCTTGATCACCGCGGCGCTGTCGGCGCTGAAGAAGAAACCGGCGATGGTGCCGGCATCCTGATTCAGGTGCCGCACGAGTTCCTCGCCGCATCCGTATCGTTCAATCTTCCAGAGCCGGGGCACTACGCCGTAGGTATGGCCTTCTTGCCGCCGGAGCAGCCACACGGCGCAAAGCAGACGATCGAGAACATCGCGAAGAGCGAAAACTTGCGAGTTCTGGGTTGGCGCCGAGTGCCGGTGCATCCGGAGATCCTTGGCCATGGATCTGCGTCCAATTTGCCATTGATGCAACTCTTCTTCGTGACCAGCCCTGACGAAAACGTTTCGGGGCTCGAACTTGATCGCTTGGTATATGCCGTGCATAAGCGAGCACGCCACGAAGCGGGCGTGCATTTCGCCTCCCTGTCATCGCGCACCTTGGTCTACAAGGGCATGTTGACCACCGAACAACTGCCGGTGTTCTTCGACGACCTGCGCAACCCGCTCATGGCTTCGGCGTTAGGAATCGTGCATAGTCGGTTCTCGACCAACACGTTCCCCAGTTGGCCGCTGGCTCACCCGTTCAGATATATCGCACACAACGGTGAAATTAACACCGCGCGTGGAAACCGAAACTGGATGCGAGCTCGAGAGTCCCTGCTCAAAAGCGACATCCTGCCGGGCGATCTTTCACGCCTGTTCCCGATCTGCGATCCTGACGGCAGCGACACAGCTTCGCTCGACGAGGTGCTCGAACTCTTGCACTTGGGCGGCCGTAGTTTGCCTCACGCGGTCAGTCTGGTGATTCCGCCCGCTTGGGAGAACGATGAAACCCTCGACCCAACACGTCGTGCGTGGGCCGAGTTCAATTCGACTGTGATGGAACCGTGGGATGGGCCGGCAGCCGTTTGTTTCACCGACGGAGATCTCATTGGCGCAACACTCGACCGCAACGGACTGCGCCCGGCGCGCTACTGGATCACTGACGACGGGATCGTCGTCCTCGCATCCGAAGCAGGCGTGCTTGACCTGGACCCGGCCACGATTGTTGAGCGTGGACGTGTCGAACCAGGTCGCATGTTCGTGGCCGACCTCAAGGAGCATCGGATCATCGGCGATGCCGAGTTGAAGGATCAACTTTCAGCGGAGCATCCGTATCAGGACTGGCTCGACTCGGGATTCACGCGCTTCGCAGATCTGCCAACTCCCGAACCTCACGTCAGCAGTCACGCCTCGGTCATGCGGCGACAACAGGTGTTTGGGTGGACCCAAGAAGAAATTGATCGCATCGTCACGCCGATGGCCAAGACCGGCGCCGAAGCGATCGGTTCGATGGGCACAGACACCCCGATCGCGGCTTTGGGCACAAAACCCCGCCCGCTTTACGACTACTTCGTTCAGCACTTCGCGCAGGTGACCAACCCGCCACTCGACGCGATTCGTGAAGAACTCGTGACCTCGCTCGTAGCAACTGTCGGCGCCGAAGCGAACCTGCTCGAGCCGAGCCCGGATTCGTGCCGAGTCTTGCAGTTGCCGTTCCCCGTGATGGACAACGACGACTTCGCTCGTTTGCGGCTAGCCAATGCTCACGGCGAGATGCCCCAGTTCGAAACCGCCCGGATCTCTGGCCTATATG
>JAAZCT010000352.1 GCA_012513165.1 Actinomycetales bacterium | reverse complement strand
GCGGGGTTGCTGACCGCGACACTCAAGAGATTGTCGACTCGGAACTGTTGCGCAGATGGTGCACTGCCCGAAAGGTAGGCGTAGAACGCGGTTGCGCCAGCCACTTGGAGTTCGGCAGCTGCATCAGTACGCTCGAGCAGCCAGGCGGCGGGCTCGCTGCTCGTGGCAGCCCAGACCTTAGCTTTGAGGACTGTGCGGTTGGTTCCGCTCACTTGCACACGAACTTTGAGGGTCGTGCCGGCCGTTTGAGTAACGTTCGGGACGAAAACTTGGCCGATGGTCGTACCGGTTCCGTTGACGGTTCGCATGAGGTCAGCACGCACATTTCCATCGGTGGACGACACGAGCTTGAGTGCGTAATGAGTGTCATCGGATACGTTGCGTGGGCGAATTTCGAAGAAGCTCGAACCGCCGGTTGCTGCGGTGGCGAGCGAGTAGTCGAAGGGGATGTCGCTATTGGTGCTCGTTGTGTTCAACGCGATGAATGAACCGGCGCCAGGAGCCAAAGTGGCAATCCCGCGACTGCCATCCACGGAGTAGTGCGAGGCGTTTTGTGCAGACCACGAGCCGCCCTTATCTGAGTTGCCCCACCCTTTCGTAACCGAGCGAGTGAATGAGTCGAACAGATTCGCGCCCGATGGGACGACAACCGTTGGCGTGGGTGTTGGGGTCGCCGTTGGGGTCGGTGTCGGAGTGGGGGTGGGTGTCGCTGTTGGAGTCGGTGTGGGAGTCGGAGTCGGTGTTGGTGTCGGCTTGACGGGCTGCACTTTCACAGAGTCCGTGGCCTTCGACCGGTAATCGCCGGAAACGATGGCAGAAATCCGAACAAAGTAACTACGATCGTTCAGGAGCCCTTGGAGGGTGTGACGATTCGAAGAGATCTCCTGGGTTCCTGTGCTGGCGGTCGCGATGTCGAGCCAGCTCACTTGATAGCGAGTCGCTTCGTCAACTTCCTGCCAACTCAGTGTTGCCGAGTCTGCTGTGGTGTTGAGAACCTGAACGTTGGTAGGCGTGGGAACTTCTGTGGTCGTTGCGGTAACGAGCTCAGTGCGGGTGGAGTTGGCCTTGCCCGGTGCGAAAGCTGTAACACCGAAAACGTAATCCTGATTTGGCTCTAGGTTGCGGAGCGTGTCGCTGGATCCCTCTAGTTCGTAGGTCGTGTAGACCGATGCGTCTGCGCGCCGCCAAGCAACTTGGTAGCCGGTCGCGCCAGGAACTGATTTCCACGAGAACTTCGCGGTGGTCGATGTTGTGTTGTGAACGAGGAGACTGTCCGGCGTGTTGAGTGCCCCGGGTACAAAGGTGAGTACCTTGGATGTTTTCGAATTGTGGCGGCTTGGAAGCTGCGCGCGGGCGCTCACGTCATATTCCTGAGAGGCGCTGAGGCCGGTCAGGGTGGTTCGAGTGCCGGAAACCCACTTGGTGCGGACCTTGCTGGCAGCACTAGGGCGCCACGTGATGAGGTATCGCTTGGCGCCGGAGACTTTATTCCACGCGATATCGGCTCTTGTTTCGGAGGAGTTCACGACCCGAAGCTCTTGCGGTGCATCGAAGCTCTTCGTGTTAAACGTGGTCCACGAGGTGGGCTTGGAATTCTTCTTTTTACGATTCTGGGTGGATACGCGCACTGCGTAAGCTGTCCCGGGTGCCAAGCTCTTTACCTTCAGTTTGGTGCCCTTGACCCACTTGGACTTCGACTTCGAAGAGTTGGCTGCTCGCCAGGTCACCTTGTAGCGCTTGGCGCCGGAGACTTTGCCCCATTTGATCGTGACAGCGGTGTGGTTGCTGGCGGTCGTGCGCACGTTCTGCGGACTGGAAACGGCGTGAGCCGGGCTCGGAATGAGCACCATCGAAATGACCAGGAGCAGCGCTACCACGAATCCTGCGGGGCGCTTACTTTCGATGTTGTTGATCACAACGATCCCTTTCGAGTGACGAAAGGACCGCTTCATAAAAATGCGTTTGGATTTAGAATCCGTCTAGCCGAGATACCACGGAAACCCGCTGCACCGTTGAAACGATTCCTTCTTTGTTTCTTCCGAGCCGCTGCGCCTCCGGGTTGGCGACGCACAGTTTCTATCAAGGACATTAGTTACGTCAGTTCTGTCACTCAAGCCTCAAACGCCACTTTGGTTCCAAGTAACTAGAAGAAGGGTAAGATCCGGTCGTGGGCTTGTGGCGAAGTGTGACCAGTGCGGCTAGTACTCGCATAGTCGTTATGGGTGTGACCGGTGTTTTGGGCATTTTTTCGAGTCGATTGATCCTCGGGAACTTTGGCATCGACGCGTATGCGCAATATGGAATGCTCAACGGCTTGCGCATGTTGCTGCCGTTCGCGGACCTGGGCATGGCGGCGGTTGTTCTCAACGCGATTTCCGAGTCGGACAACCCCAAGAGTGACGAACGCGTCCTCACAACTTTGACAACGACATTTCGGCTCTTGATCATTTCGGGCTTAGTCATCGCAATAGCTAGCGTGACGCTCATGTTGCTGGGTCTGTGGCCGGCGATCCTAGGCAACGGATTGATGGCCGGGGGAGAGCTCATCGCCACTTTGTGTTTGGTGGTATTCGGGCTTTCGCTGCCGTTGAGTCTTGGTTCGCGAATTCTGATCGGATCGGGCAAGAACACGCTCCAGATCGTCATTCTGGGCCTCGTATCGCCAATGTTCGTTGCAGCGCTCTCGGTGTTAGTCGCAATCGGCGAAAGTTCGGGAAATGAGATCGCACTGCTCTCTTATGTTGCGACGTCGATTACAGGCCTGATTTGTTTGATCGTTGCAGGCCGACTCATTAGCCCCGCCCTAAAAAAGGCTGCCTGGCGGATACCCAAGTTCCGCAAGTATCCAAGTATCCGAATCCTCAACACGGCGGGGCCAGCGCTCGCTATCTCGATGGCGACTCCGATCGCGATGCAAACAGACCGGCTGTTCCTGTCTCATATGGCCGAACGTGTAGATGTAGCGACCTACAATTTCGCCAGCCAGATTTTCTCGCTGATTCTTCAAACGGTGGTAGCAGCAGGTTTGGCGCTGTGGCCGTTCTTCGCCAAGGCGCGAACCCAGGGGAGAGTAACCAGTCCGTTTCCTATTTCGGGAGCGTTTATGGTCACTGCGCTCGCCATGGGCGCGGGGATCGTCATGTTGATGCCGCTGTTCGAACGTTGGGTTGCGATGAACCTCTTGCAGGTCGAACCCTTGCTCATGATCGGGTTCGTTTCATTTGTGGCCGTGCAAGCACTCTTCTACCCGTTGAACATGTATATGACCACACCCGCCGGACTCAAGTTTCAAGTGATCCCCGTGTTCATCATGGTGATTACAAACGTTGCGTTGACGTGGTACTTCGTGCAATGGCTCGGTGCAGCTGGCCCAGTTTTGGCCAGCGTGATCGCAATTTTCGTGTGCCAAGTGATCCCGTCACTGCTGTGGATACGACGTGACCTGAAGAGACGCACATTTGAACTGGCGAATAGCCAATAAGCCCACGGCACCCGCAACGCCGTAGCGACGAGCAGTTTGCTTCACCACGAAAACGCGGGGATTACTTGCCTCGACGTAGACCGATGTCTGCTCGGAGCTTTGCTTCTGCGAAGACAGCCGTATGTTGGTCTCCAGCGAGATCCCAATCGCGTAGCGACAAGTCGGGTTCGCCGCTAGCCAATGCCTTGGAAGCACGTTCGATCGCATCCACGATTACTTCTGGTGAGAGGTCAGACTCGTAACGAATCACCCATTGCTCACCGACTTCCGCTGCGAGCGAATCAGTAGATTCATTGCTCGGAACGAGGACCGGTCGACCGAGACTCAACGCCGTGATAGCTGCTCCTGAATTGTGCATTTCTCGATATGGCAGCACGATCAAACTGGAACTGGTGATCAGTTGCGCCAAGTCGGAGTCTGGAATGTGCGCCAACTGGAGTTCGATCCGGTCGTCCGTTTGCGCGAGCCTCGTGAGTTCGTCGCCGAGTGAACGAGGAGCCGGATTGCCAGCAACTGACAAGCGCAATGGGGAAGCAACGCGGGTGAAGACTTCGATGAGGCCCGCTACGCCTTTGTAATCGCGAATCAGGCCGAAGTACGCCAACTTCCCAGCCGTGGCAGGGCTTTGGTCGAACTGTGCAAACCACTCGCGACCGTGTCCGTGCAAGATCGTTTCAATAGG
>JAAZCT010000351.1 GCA_012513165.1 Actinomycetales bacterium | reverse complement strand
GTACTCAGAAGACCCCTACCGCGAGTTCCTGCCGCAAACCGGACAGGTGTGCGAACTGATCTGGCCAGACAACGGCACCCGAATCGAGTCGGGCATCACGCAAGGTACCAACGTGGGCACTGCCTTCGACCCGATGCTGGCCAAAGTGATCGTGCACCGAGACAGTCGCGAGGCCGCAATCGCCGCGTTAATCGCCGCACTCGACCAGACCGCCATCTTGGGTGTCACCACGAACCTGGGCTTTGTGCGCAACCTGGCCGATTCGTTCGAGTTCACCGACGGAGAAATTCACACCTCGTGGCTCGACACCCGCCCCGAATCGGTGTTTACCCCGCCAGTCTGCCCCGAAGAAGTGTTGGCGCAAGCAGCGAAACTGCTGAGTTCGAACCGAGACAAGGGCCTCCCGACCGACGGGTGGCGTCTCGCCGGTCCGGCTCGCCCTCAGCGAATCCGACTTCACGCCGAAGGCGAGGAGGCTCGCTGGATCGACGTGCCCGAAGCCCCGCACCCGGGCGTGTTTGCACACACGGACGGTGTTCGGGTGTGGCTCGCGCATCGGGGCCAAAACTGGCTCGTCAGCGGATCCGATGGGATGCGTCGCGATAAGCACATTGTTGAAGGTGGGCCGGAGGTGCTGGCACCCATGCCGGGATTGATGCTGCTCGTTGACGTCGCGGACGGTCAGGCCGTTGAGGTGGGCGACCGCCTCGGTGTGATGGAAGCAATGAAGATGGAACTGTCACTGACCGCGCCCGTGGCGGGACGAGTTTCGGTGCGAGTGACTGAAGGAGCCCAAGTGAGCATGGGCCACCTGCTGTTTGAGATTGAGGTGAACGATGACTGAGTTACCCAGCGTCCTGCCCGGCCCCGGACTGCCGGGCCGAGTGCGCATTTATGAAGTCGGCGCTCGAGACGGCCTGCAAAACGAGAAGTCGATCATCGACGTCGACACCAAAGTCGAGTTCATCAACCAGTTGATCGCGACCGGCCTGCCGATCGTGGAAGCCACGAGTTTCGTTCATCCGAAATGGGTGCCTCAGTTGGCTGATGCAGCCGAGGTCATCAAGCGGTTGCCGCTCGATGGGCCCGTGCCACTGCCCGTCTTGGTACCGAACGAACGCGGACTCGATCGGGCTCTGGCCGCCGGCTGCGGTCATATCGCCGTCTTTGCCAGCGCCACGGAAACCTTCGCGAATAAGAATCTCAACAGCACCTACGCCGATCAGTTCGATACCTTCGCGCCGGTCGTAGCGCGGGCCCTGGCAGCAGGCGTTGACGCGCGCGGCTATCTCTCGATGTGTTTCGGCGACCCGTGGGAAGGCCAGGTTCCGATCTCGAACGTGGTCGCGGCGGGCGTGCGGTTACTCGATATGGGTGTGACTGAGTTGTCGCTTGGAGACACGATCGGCACGGGCACGCCCGGCCACGTGCAAGCGCTCGTGGCGGGGTTTGAAGCGGCTGGAGTTTCGGCAGACCGACTCGCAATGCACTTTCACGACACCTACGGGCAGGCGCTCGCCAACACCTACGCTGCGCTCCAATCGGGCATCACCACGTTTGACGCATCGGCAGGCGGACTGGGCGGATGCCCCTATGCCAAGAGCGCAACCGGAAACCTCGCCACGGAAGATCTCGTGTGGATGTTGAACGGAGTCGGCATCGAACACGGGGTGGATCTGAATGCGCTCGTGAAGACGAGCGTATGGATGGCCGACAAGCTGGGACGAACCAGCCCGTCGGCTGTGGTGCGTGCGCTCGCGGCTGACGTTTAAGACTTCGGCAGGCGACGATCGCGCAGTTCGGACTGTGCGTAACTTCCCACCAAATAGGTGACGGTGCCGTCCGCGCCCGCGCCAACCAAGCCGCCCAAGAACGGGATCCGCTTCCCGGCGAGCATGATCGCGCGGCGACCCAAAGTTCGGCCAACCAATTCGCCGGTCACGGTTTTGGCAATCGTGTGATCCAGATCCGGATCGTGCACCGGCGAGGTAGCAATTGCCATAGGTGACGACGGCAGGCGCTTTTGGGCAATCATTTCCTTGACCGAGTCTTTGCCGAGCATCACCACCAGAATGGCATTGCGCACTCGCGGGTCTTCGAGGTCGTAGCCGCGCAACCACGCGATGCTGGCTGCCAAATGGCACTGCACGAGAGTCACGCCAACCACGTTCGCTGGAACCGTGGCCGCAGCGATGGCGATGCCGCCGATATTGGTCACGAAGCCTTGAGCCCCTGCGAGAGACACGTGCGAAGTAAGGACTCCCTTGATGGCCTTTTCCACGTTTCCGCCGTTCGCGGCAAGGCGCCCACCTGCGTACTCGGCTACCGAAGGGAGCGGGCCGATGCCATCGATGGCCTTGTCCAAAACGCCGCGAACAAAACCAGACGCAACCTGTGGGACGAGGGCCGACGTTGCGCTCGCTGCCATGTCTTGTGACTTCACCATGTATCTAAGGATAGAGACGTTATTCAATTTCATGGTCACGGTTCGGCTCTTAACCGTTCTACGCTGTTCACTATGGCCCACGATTTCGCGCACCTCGTCGCGGATGAATCGTGGGTTGGTGCTGTTTCGGACTGGGTTCAGGAACAAGCAGTTCGGCGAAGCATCGTGCTGACGGGTCCGATGCAGACCAATCGGGTTCGCCCGTGGTCGGCGCACCTGACCGCGAACAGCAGTGAAGGAACAGTGTGGTTCAAGGCGAACTGCCCCGCGATGGCCTACGAACCTTCACTCCAGGCGGAACTCGCCCACGTGGCTCCCGCATCCGTTCAAGTTCCGCTCGGCATCGACCCGGAACGCGGGTGGATGCTCACACTCGACCACGGCCATCTGCTCGACGATCGGGAACCACACGATCTGAATCTGTGGCTGGACTTGTTGCTCGAACTCATCGAGATACAGCAACGCTGCATGCCGCATCGGGAGCGGCTCCTTGCAACCGGCCTCCCCGATTACGCACCCGATTCGGTGTTGGACCGGTTCGATCGTTTGGTGGTGCTGCTCAGCGGCTTGCCCGAGGCGCATCCGTCGAAACTGAGTGAGTCTGATCGTTTTCAGCTGTCCGAAGCCCGCCATTCGGTCGCGGAGGCGGCCGACCTATTGCTCGACGGGCCGCTGGGTTCATCGTGGCAACACGGGGACGCCCATTTGAGCAATGTCTATCGGGTGCAGGGAAAGGTCCGCGTGTTTGATTTCGGTGACAGCCAGTGGGCACACGTCCTGGAGTCGCTGGTGGTGCCGTTCTCGATCGTGAGCGAAGAGCACCCAGGTTGGTGGCGCCAGATGAAAGAGTTCTGCGCCAGTCAGTGGGGCGTGAGTCTTGGGGAGTTCAACGAGTTGTGGACGGCTGCTCGGCGGACGCAGGCGATCAACCGAGCGTCAACCTGGCACGCGGTGAGTGAGGACATCCCGGTCGAGGCGTGGGCCGAGTGGGCGCCGTACGCCCGTGAACATTTGATGAGGTCTGCACATGTCTGATCGAGATTTTGCGATTGGTTCCGATTGGGACTTCCGATCGTTTGACTGGCCCGAAAGCGATGCGATCGTGGCGGGCGCCGATCTGGAACCGAGCACGATTCTGGCCGCCTACGCTCAAGGCCTGTTTCCCATGCCCGCAGACGGGGAGTTGGTGTGGTGGTCTCCCGTCGAGCGTGGCGTGCTGGGGCCGGGGGATCTGCGGGTCAGCTCTTCGCTGCGGAAGTCTTTGAAGAACTTCACCTTCACCGTCGATCAGGATTTCGAGGCGGTGATCGGGCACTGTGCTGATCCGGATCGGCCCGCCGGGTGGATCGATTCGGACATCCGGGAGGCCTATGTTCGCTTGCATCACGAAGGTTGGGCGCATTCAGTCGAGACGCGCGATTCCTCGGGGCGACTTGTGGGAGGCCTTTATGGACTCATGGTGGGCGGATTGTTCTGTGGAGAGTCGATGTTTCACCTCGAGCGTGATGCGTCGAAGGCGGCTTTGGCCCATTTAGTAGAGCTCTTGTCGGCGCGCGACGAGTGGCTGATTGACACTCAATGGGTGACTCCGCATCTGGCGAGTTTGGGCGTCCGGACGATGGCACGGGACACCTATTTGGGCCGGATTCGGGAAATCATCGGTAATTCCAGTCGGTTTTAGGCGTGAAATATGGCGACACGCGGGGGTCCAATGCCGGTATTTGGGGCTACGGTTCTAGACTGACGAATGTAAATATCCGTACCAATTCAGGAGAAGATTCGTGGCACTTTCCCGCAACGACCTCGTCGCCGCGCTGGCTGAAAAGACCGGCAGCACCAAGAAGGAGGCCGACGACTTCCTCTCGGGCTTCGCAGACATCGTCATCGATGCCATCGCCAAGGGCGAAAAGGTATCCATCCCAGGCGTCCTTTCCGTGGAGCGCGTCGCACGTGCTGCACGCACGGGCCGCAACCCTGCAACCGGTGAATCCATCGAGATCCCCGCTGGCTTCGGCGTTAAGGTGAGCGCTGGCTCACGCTTGAAGGCTGCAGCTAAGTGATCTGAGCTTCACTCACTAACAAGACCCCCAATTCGACTTTTTGTCGAAGAGGGGGTTTTGTTTTGCCGGGAAATCAAACGGACGGAGCGTGGGACCTCTGGGGCTGATGGTGCTCATGTGACATATCTCAACAAAGGGACTAAATTTGCAGTTTTTTGTTAAAGTTGCTTGCTCATAGTTCTTTTGGGTGGTTTAGTGGTAGTCAACCGTCACGGTTGACTGGAATTGGTCTCGGGTAAGTCTTCTTTTAGAGGAGGAACAGATGACAGTTGTTGCAGACACCATGCACCTGCCTTTCGTATCCTCGACCCCGAATATCGCACGCACGAAGTTGGCAGCGTTCTTGACGATAAACCGCATCGACATGGTCGTGATCGACAATGCGTTGATCGTGCTCAGCGAAATGATCGCCAATGCGGTTTCCCACGGTGTTCCCGACGAACACGGCATGATGGAGATCGGTTGGGCCATCCACAACGCGAATCTCGAACTTGAAGTAGCAGACGCGGGTCAATGCGACTCGCTGGTTCCGGTGCCGTTCGACGAAGACTCGTTAAGCGGGCGCGGACTTTCCATCATCAGTCAACTTGCTGAAGATTGGTCGCTCGACGTTGCCGACGGCACCCGGATCCGCGCCAAGATCTCCCTTTCGTGACCTTTCGCCCCTTCTAGCCGAGGTAGTGGCTACGGTATTCCCATGGCCAAAAAGAGTCGACGCAAAAAGCAAACCCACGCCCGTATCCCGGTAGTCATTCGAGCCTTTGAGGGACTCGCTCAAGAAGGCGACCTGATCGCCATGCGCGAGTTCGTTTCCTCAGGCACTGCGGCGATCACTCTCAAAGATGGCCGACGCGTGCGTCTCGTGACGCTGCTTCCCGGCGCCGGCGCGGGGCTGGTCCGGCCGGATGGCGAAGTTTGGGTCGCGCTGCAGGTCGCGCACAACCATGGCGACATCAGCAGGGACCTGGCCCACGTGCTTGAACTGGCCTCTGAGGTTGAACCAGGCAACCCCATCAAGATGACTACTCCAGTCCCGGGTGCAAGGCTCCAAGACCTGATTGAACCCGGCGCCGAGTTCACGATCGAAGTGCACGAAGACTTCAACTGGTGGCTGAGTGACGAGGAACGTGATCAGGAAGCAGCCGCGGCTGCCCTGCAAGCCGTCAACGACGGGGTGTGGCAGACCACGAAACTCTCTCAGGTCGAATCGGCCTGGGCAACCGATATGGGCGACCACACCTACTTGCGCTGGGCAATGCCCTGGGCCGACGAAGATCAGTTGCTCAACGCCTTTGCTCGCCTCAAGGCGGCTGGCACCGAAACGATCAGCCCCGGCACCAAACTCATCGGCATGTTCCGCGCCCACGGCGTACTGGTTCCCGTGTGGGAGATCGACGAAGCTGACTTCGCGGAGGTGGACTCGGCTGCTCCTGCGTTCAAGGCCCTACTCGAAACCACGCTCGGTTCGAGCGCCGCGCTCAGCAGCACCGAACGCTCGGCCCGTCAAGAACTGGTAAGCCGCCAAGTCACCATCCGGTGACATGACCAGCGAAACGGGACTCGTCGTCGGCGCGGACGGATTGGCTAGGCCCGCGTGGGCCGCCACGGACCCGCTCCTGCGCGAGTACTACGACACTGAATGGGGCATGCCGATCTTTACCGAGGTTGGCGTGTTCGAGCGCCTCAGCCTCGAAGCGTTCCAATCGGGGTTGTCCTGGGCGACGATCTTGCGCAAGCGCCCGGCATTTCGAGAGGTTTTCGCGGGCTTCGACCCGGGAGTCATCGCTGAGTTCGACGAATCGGACATCGAACGTCTCCTAGCCGACGAGCGCATCATCCGGCACCGCGCCAAAATCACGGCGACCGTCACGAACGCTCGAGCCACGTGCGCACTTCGGGCCGACGGTGGTCTGGCCGAGTTCGTGTGGGGGTTCAAACCTCAAACCACCCCGCGGCCGCGCGCGATCGCTGAGATTCCCACGCAATCGGTGGAATCGAAGGCACTGGCTATCGCGCTCAAGCAACGCGGCTTCGTGTTCATCGGGCCAACCACGATGTATGCGCTGATGGAAGCACTCGGAATCGTCAACACGCATCTGCTCGGATCACACCGACGGGCCGCCGCCGGGGTGTGGCCCGAATAGGTTCTGCGAAGTTTTGCGCCTAGGCTGAAATCGTGAACTGGAACGACTTCGATGCCGCTCTGTTCGACCTAGACGGCGTACTAACCCCGACGGCGGAGTTACACCAACGTGCATGGTTTGAACTCTTCACCGAGTACCTAGCCACGCATCCGAGTGCGCCGGCCTATACGCAAGCGGACTACTTTGCCCACGTCGATGGCCGCCCCCGGTATGACGGAGTCGCGGCCATGCTCGCATCGCGCGGCATCGAGCTGCCGTGGGGAACTCCGGCAGATTCGCTCGACGCAGACACCGTATGCGGCTTGGGGAACCGCAAGAATCAGCAGTTCGAGGAACTGCTCGCTCGTGATGGAATCTTGCCCTATCCGGGGTCGCTGAAACTGGTGGAGCAACTGCACGCGGCTGGAACCAAACTTGCCGTCGTATCGAGTTCCCGCAATGCCGTCGAGGTGCTGCGCATTGCACGAATCGATCACTTCTTTCCCGTTGTGGTCGACGGCAAGGTGGCCGAAGACGACAACGTTCGGGGCAAGCCCGCGCCAGATATGTTCCTGAAGGCGGCAGCCAGACTTGGTGTGGAACCTGCTCGGGCAGTGGTGCTCGAAGACGCAGTGTCCGGGGTGCAGTCCGGTGCCGCGGGAGACTTCGGACTCGTCGTGGGCGTTGACCGAGGCGCCGGCCACCAGGTCCTGACGCAAGCAGGAGCGAATCTCGTCGTCGACGATTTGGAGGAGCTGTTGTGAACTGGCACGGGGCACCAGCAGACCAAGAATTCATGGATCGCAGCCGCTGGCCGATCGACGAGTGGCGACTTGTTGAAAAGTTTCCCGACCCAGAGCAGCTAGGTGTCACCGAGACGCTCTTTAACGTAGGCAACGGGTATCTGGGCATGCGCGGCAACGTCGAGGAAGGTCGCGACTCATACGCCCACGGAACGTTCGTGAATGGATTTCATGAAACGTGGCCCATTAATCACGCGGAAGAGGCGTACGGATTTGCTCGCGTCGGCCAAACCATCGTCAACGTGCCCGATGCGAAAATCATCCGGCTCTATGTCGATGATGAGCCGCTCTTGGTGTCGACCGCAAACCTCACGGATTACGAACGCAGTCTTGACTATCGCGAAGGCGTGCTGCGCCGATCGATGATCTGGCAGACTCCTAGCGGCAAGAGGATGCGCATCACCTCCGAACGCATGGTGTCGTTCACCGAGAGGCACCTAGCGGTGATGACGTTTGAGATAGAACTGCTTGATCATGGGGCCCCCGTATCGATCGCCTCACTCATCTTGAACCGCCAAGACGGCGAAGACGAGTATCACGTTTCTGGGCAATCCATGGGCGAAGGAATGGACCCCCGGCAAGCGAACGCCTTCGATCAGCGCGTGCTCGATCCCCAGCACCATCGGTTCAATGCCACGAATGAACGCGTCGAACTGGGATACCGCTGTGTCGAGAGCGGAATGACGCTGGCCGTTGTGGCCGACCACGACATCGAGACCGCCAACGACACTCACGTGGAGCATCACGTCGACGAAGACCTCGCGAAGGTGACGTATCGGATCGACGCGCAGCCGGGAGTACCGATCCGACTCACGAAACTGGTCAGCTATCACACCTCACGTGGTGTGCCCGTGCCTGAGTTGCTCGACCGTTGTCGCCATACGCTCGAACGGGCACGAACTCATGGCGAGGCGCGGCTCTTTGCCGATCAAGCCGTATGGCTAAACGAGTTCTGGGAACGCTCTGATGTTCAGGTTGCGGGGCAACCAGAAATCCAACAAGCCGTGCGCTGGAACCTGTTCCAGGTGGCGCAAGCCAGCATCCGCGCCGAAGGATTCGGAATCGCGGCCAAGGGTGTTTCCGGCTCGGGTTACAGCGGTCACTACTTCTGGGACACGGAAATCTACATGATGCCGTTTCTGACGTACACGTCTCCAGCCGTCGCCAAAAACGCACTGCGGTTTCGGTACAGCCTGTTGCCTGCGGCCCGACGGCGAGCGCGTGAAGTCGCCGTGGGTGGGGCGCTGTTCCCGTGGCGCACCATCAACGGCGAAGAAGCTTCGGCCTATTATGCGGCCGGCACCGCTCAGTACCACATCGATGCGGACGTCTCATACGCCTTGAGTCAGTACGTCGCTGCGACCAACGATGTGGAACTCATGCGCAGCGAGGGTGTCGACATCCTGGTTGAGACCGCGCGCATGTGGCTCGACTTGGGCTTCTGGCGCGCCGAGGAAGACGGAATCTTTCATATCCACGGCGTCACTGGGCCGGACGAATATACGACGGTCGTGAACGACAACCTCTTCACGAACGTGATGGCGAAGTTCAACCTTGAACGCGCGGCAGACGCCGTCACCGTGTTGCGTGAACGGGACCCCGAAGCCTGGGACCAACTGGTGTCAAGGCTGGGACTTGATGACGACGAGATCGACTCCTGGCGCAAAGCGGCTGGCGATATGGCGATCCCGTTCGACGAGCACATGGGCATCCATCCGCAGGATCAACATTTCCTTGAGCGAGAAGTATGGGATCTGGAACGCACGCCGGTCGCCCATCGACCGCTGTTGCTGCACTATCACCCACTCGTGATCTATCGGCTTCAAGTGATCAAACAAGCCGATGTGGTGCTGGCGATGTTCCTGCAAGGAGACCAGTTCTCGGCCGAACACAAGCAGGCCAACTTTGAGTATTACGACCCGATCACCACGGGCGATTCCTCGCTTTCCGAGGTGATGCAATCGATCATGGCGGCAGAGGTCGGCTACCGAGATCTCGCCTACCGCTACTTCCACGGCGCCTTGTTCATCGACCTCGCCGACCGACACCACAACGCGGCCGACGGAGTCCACGTGGCCTCGGCCGGGGGCGTGTGGAACATGTTGGTGTTTGGGTTCGGCGGGTTTCGCGATCACGGCGGACAGTACACATACGACCCGAGGATTCCGGCGGCCTGGGACGACTTCTCTTACCGAGTAACCCTGCGAGGTACCCGGGTCCGAGTCGCGATCACGCAGACCCAGATCAGGTTCACGATTGAGTCGGAACGTCTCGACGACTCAGGCGCGAGTTGGGATCGAGTGGTCTACGTGAGGGGCGAACGGATCGTGCTGGATCCGGGCCGCACGAGGGTGGTCGACTTGGTGGATCCAGGGCCGGTCTTGGAAGGTTCTCCTCCGCCGGTCCCCGGAAGGCGCCGGGCAGACGGAACCGTCATCAGTGCTGTGGTGCCGGGCACGTGGGCGCCGCGTACGGGCCCGTTCGCGAACGGTTCGTCGCCAGCCTGAAGGGTGTACGAATGAAAGTGGCCGCGCCCGACCGGTACCCGTTACCGGGATCACGCGACTGGTGAAGGGTTGCTCTCGTCGGAGTCAGTGAAGGCGCCAAGCGCGAAGATGCGAGCCAGCGGAATGATGCCTAGGACCAGCACCATCGGCACGGCGAAACCGATGCGCAGGTTGCCTGATCCGATGACGCCAATCAGTACTGACCCCAAAAGCGCCCCCGCGTAATTGAACTGATTGAACCGCGCGATCACGGCATCGACCATCGCCCGACGAGTGTCTTCGTCTAGGTCCGCATTCGCGCCGGCGATCCGAGCGGCCGCCGAGAAACTCAGTGGCGCAATCACAGCGACTCCGGTGCCCAAGATGGTGAACCCCACCACGGCAATCTGCCATGTGGGGGCGAAGACGATGATGCCCAACGAAGCGGCGGCGACGATCGACCCCACCTGTAGCACGAGAGTAGGACCGAACCGTCCAACGAGGTAGTCGCCCGCCCAGCGCATCGTGCCGCTGGCTAGCAAATAGGGGAACGTCGCGAGTGCGACCAAGCTCGAGGGTGTGTCAAAGACGGTGTCCAGATAGGTCGGTCCCCACGTGAACGCGGCGGTGTCGACCATGTAGAACAACACCAAAGCCAATCCCACCAGCATGATCGGTCGCCACGGAACCACCACGGAATCCAGATTCGCGGGCATCCCCACGCGGCGCAGGAACGGGCCAAACAACACCAGCAACGGCACCACGGCAATCAAGGCTGTGAGCTCGAAGGGCAGATGTGCCGTGAGCAGGGTCAAGCCCGCGCCGATGACTCCGCCCAAAGTCCACGCTCCGTGGAATGACGGCAAGATGGGCCGCCCGTACTGGTGCTCGATGGCGACGGCCTGCATGTTCGTGGAGGCGTCTACGACACCGAGGCCGGTCCCATAAATCGCCATTCCGGCAATGAATACCCAGAAGTCTGGCGCGAGGACGATCAGCGGGACGGCCAGGGCGATGCCACCCAAACCGCTGCGCAGGAGCCGCGCCGAGTCGACGCGCTTGGCTAAGACTTCAGAAACAATGGAACCGAAGCCAGCCAGCAACACCATCATCAGCAGCACGCCCGAGAGCCCAAGCTCCGACAGATCCCAGCGCTTAGAGATCTCGGGCAGCCGCGTCGTCAGGCTGATGAATACGCCACCTTGAGTGGCGAAAGCGAGGGCGACTCCGATACGAGCCTTCTTGACGGTGAGGTCTGGGTCACGTTCCACCTACTGATCATGCACCCAATAGCGGCTCAAAGAGACGCGCATCGACCAAAGAGACCTCGAAACTTTTCTAAACAGCTACTCCACTGGCGGCGGCGGCAAGGGCACCCGGACCAGAACGATCCCGGGGAGGACTTCCGCGGTGATGCGCTGCCCTTCGCCGGCTGGGTCTCCGTCGAGTTGCATCGGCACAGGCTTTTCGGCCACGACTTGAATGCGCTTGCCACGCAAGCGAGTCAAACGTTGGTTGTTCCGCTTTCCACGAGTGATCACCCGGACCACGATGGATAACCAACCTAAGAATCGCTTCGGCGCAATGATCCCAACGTCCAGCAGGCCGTCATCAATTTCGGCGTCAGGAAGCAGCGGGATTCCGCCCTGCAAGAACCCGACATTGCCCACCACGACGGTGCGAGCTTTGAATCGTGCTGGCTCTGCGTCGTCGACGGTAATGCTCACTTTGACTCGAGGGAACGTGAGTGCTTTCACGCCGGAAACGAAATATGCCAAGTAGCCGATCCGCTTCTTGAGATCATCGTTGACGCCGGTCATAAT
>JAAZCT010000350.1 GCA_012513165.1 Actinomycetales bacterium | reverse complement strand
TCATCGGAGCCGGCGACGGCGGCCGCGATCTGGTGCGTTCGATGCACGGCGATCCGATGCGCGCGTGGGATCCGGTGGCATTCCTCGACGACGACCCCCTCAAACGCCACTTCCGGTTCCAAGGCGTGACGGTGCAAGGCGGTTCGGACGATCTTGAGTCGGTAGCCGAAAAGTTGGGCGTCACCAGTGTGGTGATCGCGATGCCCAGCATCTCCTCGTCCGTGATTCGCCGGATCAACGACGCCGCGATCCATGCGGGCCTCGACGTGAAAGTGCTGCCGGGCGTCAACGACATCCTCGGCAACGTCACGATCGAACAAGTCCGCGATATCGAACCGGCCGACCTTTTGGGTCGCCACCAAATCAGCACCGACCTCGACGCCATCGCCGACTACCTGCGCGATAAGACTGTGCTGGTCACGGGCGCAGGCGGTTCGATCGGCTCGGAGTTGTGCCGTCAGATTCGCCGTTTCGCTCCCGCCCGTTTGGCGATGCTGGACCGCGACGAGTCGGCGTTGCATGCGCTCGCGCTCTCGATGGACGGGCGCGCCGATCTGGAGTCCCCAGACATGGTGCTGGCCGACATTCGCGACCGCGACCGCATGCTCGAAGTGTTCACCTCAGTGCAGCCCGACGTGGTGTTCCACGCGGCCGCCCTCAAACACGTGAACATGCTGGAGCACCAGCCGGGTGAAGCGTTCAAGACGAACGTGCTCGGCACCCAGAACGTGCTCGACGCGGCCGTCGCGGCTCACGTGTCGCGGTTCGTGAACATCTCCACCGACAAGGCCGCCTCGCCTGAAAACGCGCTGGGTTATTCGAAACGCCTCGCCGAAGGGTTGACCGCCGGCGTCGGCCACAGCGCCGAGGGCACGTACTTGAGCGTGCGGTTCGGCAACGTGCTCGGCACGCGAGGGTCAGTGTTGACCACGTTCCAAGCCCAGATCGATCGAGGCGGACCGATCACCGTCACCCACCCGGACGTCACCCGCTTCTTCATGACCGTGGGCGAAGCGGTGCAACTGGTGATTCAGGCAGCAGCGATCGGTCGCGATGGCGAAGCGCTCGTGCTCGACATGGGCGAACCGGTCAAGATCGACGACGTCGCTCGCCAGATGATTCAACAGTCGCGTCGATCCATCGAGATCGTCTACACCGGTTTGAAGCCCGGCGAGAAGTTGCACGAAGTGTTGTTCGCTTCGGCCGAAGCCGACGAGCGGCCGTTCCACTCGCTGGTGTCACACGTGGACGTGCCGCCCACCACGAAGGGCATCACCGAGACGATCGCGGCCGCCCCCGATGCGCTGAACGCGATGCGCGAGGCCTGCGACACACTCACTGCTCCCGCAGGCGAGTAGTTCAACTTCGGGTTCGGCTCGCGTATCCTTGCGACTTGTTATGACTGAAACAACTGTGATTGATCCGTTCACCGATCCCCGCACCTTCGAGCTGACCGCGTTCGGCGTGCCCGTGCGCTTGATCATCGGCGGGCGCGGGCGAGACGAATTCGCTGAGCGCGTGCTGTATTTGTGGAAGCGTTGCGACATTCGCGAAGTGACCGGCGTTGATGTGGCTGCTGAATTTGACGGCGCGGTGGTTCGTGGGGTGCTCGACCCCGACGAAGCCGTGCACGAGGCCGCGTGGGCGTTAGATTCCGTCGCTGCCGAAACCGTTGAGATCGCGGAGAGCGTGCTCACCCCGGCTGTGACGATGGCAGCAATTACGTGGGCGCGCGGCAAGAAAGTGATGCTGCACGCTGGCGCGATCGCCCACCCCGAAACGGGCCGAACAGCCGTGTTGATCGGCGCTTCTGGCACCGGCAAGACCACCGCCACGCGCACACTCGCCACGCAGTTCGGTTACGTCACCGACGAGACAGTCGCGGTGGCTGCCGACGGCTCGATTCAGAGTTTCGCCAAGCCGCTCGCGCTCATGCCGGAAGACCGCGCGTGGGGCAAGCGCCAACACTCCCCCGACGAGTTCAACTTGTTGCCAGCTCCGGCCCAGTTGTCGCTGGGGGCGTTGGTGTTGCTGACTCGCGACCCCGAAGGTCCCGAGGTGCCCGTGGTGCGCGAGCTGTCCACGATCGAAGCTCTCCCGCTGGTGGGGGAACACACGTCCTACTTTGGCGAACTGGACCAGCCGCTACACGAGGTGGCCGCCCTGATCCGCTCGGTTGGGTCGGTGCGGCACGTGACGTATCGCGAGGCCGCTACGCTGACCGATCTGGTTGCGGAGTTGTTGGCGACGCCTCCGGTTCCTGCGCCGCCTTTGCTGCCCGTGCCGCCACCGCTCGCGGAGTTGGACTATGACGTTGAACCGTTCGGACGCACGATTGCCCGCCGGGAACTCCGAGATTTCTACGTCGAAGACGACGGCGCGGCGGCGATGACGCTGGACGGCCGCGTGCTTGCCTTATCGGCGCTCGCGGGGCGGATCATGACGCTAATCGGCGACACGCCCACCACGCTCGCGCCCGTCGCGGCGGCGCTCACGGACGAGTTTGGTGAACCTCCCGGAGACATGGACCACCAAGCCATGCGGCTGGCCGACGACGTCGTGGCCGACCTTGTGGGGAGTGCGCTGCTCGATCACCTCGACTGAGGCGTGAGCTGCTTTGGCCGGACGCGTGCGACTGGTGGGTTCGGTGTGGCGAGTGAGCCTCATCTCACACGATTGTTGAGTACGATCCGTACGCTGCATCCGGCGCTCATGTTAGAGTTCTAAAGGCATGGGGGAAATACAGTTCCCCTCACGCACTTATTTGCTTAGTCGATGCAGTGAGAAAGTTGAATTTTTATGACGCTTGAGTCCTCGGATACCTCAAACGACAAACCCGCAGTCAGCCGCCGCACCGTCGTGCGCGGCACGGCTGCCGCGGCCGCCACCGTGTGGACCGCCTCCGCGGTCACGATGGTCACCGCTACTCCCGCGCACGCCGCCTCAGCCGACTTGAAGTTGGCACTTGAGACGGCACGCTACGTAAACAACACGACCCTCCTCCAAGGACTTGTAGACCCGACACGCTTAGAACTGCAAGGAACCTACGGCAACACGGGCCCGCAAACCACACAGAATTTTCAAATCACGCTGTCGATCCCTGCGAACTTGTATGCCACTGCCCCGACGGCAACCACCCCAACAGGCTTCGGTGCCCCGTCCATCAGCGGCTCACTCGCCGCCGGATGGACACTCGTATACACCCGAACCAGCCAAATCGCTGTGGGCGTCACCGGCCAGCCTTTCAAAACCACGATCACCTTCACGGATCCCGCAGCATCGTTCGACGATGCCCCGTTCCGGCGCTGGGCTGGCAGTCAGTTCACACTTTCGGCCACCGCCAACGCAACGAACGGCACGCCAGCATCTGCCGCGCCCACTATCGCGGCTACACCGAACGTCAACATCAAGGTGACTTCGCCGAACGCGAGATGGCGGAACGCCTCCACCGGCGCCTCTGGACGGCACGTGCAATACCTCGCCAGCAAGGTACACAACGAGGGTCGGTCGAGTATTGGCAAAATGAAACTTGAACTGCGCCTGACTAAGTCCACGTCGTCAGCGAGCTACCTACACGACGCGCCGAACACCGCGGCCGAAATTCG
>JAAZCT010000349.1 GCA_012513165.1 Actinomycetales bacterium | reverse complement strand
GCAACTCTGGGCGACGCGATGCTGATGGACTTGCGGGACAAGCTGCAACGGCAAGCAAAGATGCCGGCGCTGCCCAAAGGCTGGCACTGCGAATCGGTGTTGTTCACTGCTGACGGCGCGCAGTTCGCGGGCGACTTTTTTGTCGTCGATTTGGCGAACGATTCCGCCCGCCTCGAGGTGGTCTTGGTCGACGTGTGCGGTAAAGGTGTTCAAGCCGGAACGCAATCTCTGCAACTCGCCGGAGCCATGGGCGGCTTGATCGGCGCTCTGCCGCCCTTGGGTTTGTTCGCGGCTGCCAACGACTATCTGTTGCGCCAAAACTGGAACGACGGGTTCGCAACCGCAGTTCACATCATGGTGGATTTGCAGACGGGCCGTTACGAAATCTTGAGCGCGGGCCATCCGCCGGCGCTCCATTTCTCAGATTACGACGAGGAATGGAAAGTCGATCCGGCACGAGGTTTGGCTCTGGGGATCATTGACCGCCCAGAATTCAAGGTATCCCGTGGCGTGATTGCGCCGGGCGATTCACTGATGATTTATACCGATGGTCTGGTCGAGTCGAAGTCGATGGACGTGGGTAAAGGCATCGAATGGTTGCAAGAAGCAGCCCGAGAAGCTATCGAGGTTTCGGCTTTCGGCGTCACCAAACGCGTCGTCAAACGTGCCGATCCGCAAGGCGACGACTGCGCAGTTTTCTACGTGCACCGCGTTCCCTGAGTTGTCGCTAGTCGTGCATAGTCGTGCACGCCACGCGAAAAACGGGTTTTCGTCAGGATGATTGTTGCAAGAGTGCGCCAAGAACCACTGGAATTGCAGGAATTTTCTCGGGGT
Organism: Actinomycetales bacterium; assembly: GCA_012513165.1. Taxonomy (GTDB): domain Bacteria; phylum Actinomycetota; class Actinomycetes; order Propionibacteriales; family Nocardioidaceae; genus Aeromicrobium. Next base: position 827 of record JAAZCT010000349.1, on the reverse strand, counting down.
GAGAGTGGAGCGGACGACGGGACTCGAACCCGCAACATTCTGCTTGGAAGGCAGAGACTCTAGCCAATTGAGCTACGTCCGCATGCGCCTGAGCGCTAGATCATCATGCCACACCCAGTTAGCGGGGCGTGTCATCGGTCTAAACAATCAGGTCAGCGTGTTCTTTCGGTCGGTCTGACACAAGGTAGACGTCTTCTTGTTCGGCCCACACGTCCCACCAGCCGGCATAGGTTTCCCCGTCGCGAGCGATCGCTCGGGCGAAGCGGTCTGCGCTGGGCAGTTCTACCCACACGAGAGCGCTGAGGAAGGGTCGGAGTGCGGTTGCGCCAGCACCGACCCCCTCGAGAACGATCGTGTGCCGCGGCTCAACGGTGACGGCAGGGGCAGCCTGGTCCGCGAGCCAATCCCATTGAGGCAACCTGGCTGGAACGTCGTGTGCCAGGTGAGTCAGCATGGCGTGAGCGGCTTCGATTCCAGCGGCCAGGCCGTGCCAGCCGGGATACACGTGTTCTAGGGAGATGGCCGGGCAATCGAGTTCGTGCGCCAACTGGGCTGCGAAGTGGGTCTTGCCGGCGCCGCTGCGGCCGTCGATCCCGATGATGCGCGTTGAGCCGCACGAGGGCGCACGTGTTGTAGCAAGATCGCGCGCGGTGGCGAGTTCACTCATGTGATTCCAAGGTTCGTCAGGGCAACAAAAAAGCCCGAAATCGCGGACGATTCGGGCCTTTGTCGGGATGGAGGGATTCGAACCCCCGGCCCCCCGCTCCCAAAGCGGGTGCGCTACCAAACTGCGCCACATCCCGGTGCCGATCACTCGGCCTTAGAAG
>JAAZCT010000348.1 GCA_012513165.1 Actinomycetales bacterium | reverse complement strand
GATTTGAAGGGGATCACCCCTGTCGTTCCATGCGAAGAACGTGCCGAGATCGTCTCGCATTTGCGTTTCGTTGATGAAGTAATCATCGACCGCAGCGTAGACAAAACCGTGGCCTGGCGCGAACGTCCCTTCGATGTGATCTTTAAGGGTGACGATTGGCGCGGTTCCGCGAAGGGCGATCGCCTCGAAGCTGAGATGGCTTCGGTAGGTGCTCGAGTCGAGTATTTCCCTTATACGCTGCACACATCGAGTACACGATTGCGCAGTTATATCGAGCAGGCCGAAGCCGCAAGTATCGGCTAGACAGCCCCACAAACTCCATGCCCCCGGTCCCGAGATCCGGGGGCATGGTTATTTCTAGGTATTTCGGTTCGTTTTGTGTGTAACACAGTGACGATCGGCGTACTTTACTGATACGCTCCAGCGCATGGGTGATTTAGGATACAAACTCAAGGTTTTACGTCAGATCGGGCTGATCAAGGCAGCTTCCCCCGGGAAAATCTCCGGCGCGGTCAAGCAGTTGAAGAAGTGGGGACCAGGTCTCCCCGCCGGCATCAACGCTGCTGCCAAGCGCTACCCCAAACAGATTGCCATCATCGATGATGAAGGTGAAATCACGTATGCGGAATTGGTGCGCCAAATCAACCAGTTCACTGAAGTTTTGCGTGAACGCGGTCTCCAAGCAGGCGACTCGATCGCGTTGCTCGGCCGCAACCACCGCTACTTCGCGATTGCGCTCACGGCGATCATCCAGTTGGGTGGACGCGTGTTGTTGCTCAACACGATGGCCAGCAAGGCCCAATTGACGGACCTCGCAGAGCGCGAAGGTGCAGAACTACTTATCCTCGATGAGGAGTTCCTGCCACTAGTGGACGAAGTCCGTCGCAGTCGCTTGATTGTGGCTTGGGCTGACGATAAAGAGAACCTCGAAGTCCCGACCATCGCGAACATCAGCCTTGGAAAGCCGCACGGAGATCAACCACTGCCAGAAAGCCGCGGCCAGATCGTCATCTTCACCTCGGGAACCACAGGCCTGCCTAAGGGCGCCAAGCGCCGTGAGCCGGACGATTTGAAGCCGTTGATTGCGTACTTTGGCGCGGTTCCATTTACGGGGAACTCGACTGTGATTGTTGCGGCGCCGCTGTTCCACTCGTGGGGTCTGCTGAACTACGGATTCAGCCAGACTACTGTTCCTACGGTTGTCTTGCGTCGTCGCTTCGATCCGGAACAAACTCTCGCCGATATTGAAAAGTACAAGGCGAAAGTACTCGTGGTAGTTCCGCTGATGATTCAGCGTCTTGCGGCCTTGCCCGACGACGTTTCTAGCAAGTACAACGTGTCCTCGCTTCAGATCACGGCATCGAGTGGCTCGGCGCTTCCGGGCGATGTCCCCGTCAAGTTCATGGACAAGTACACCGACTCGATCTACAACTTCTACGGGTCGACCGAGACCAGTTGGGTCACTATTGCTTCGCCGAAGGACCTTCGCGAAGCGCCAGGTACGGCGGGCCGTATCCCGTGGCGCACCACGGTCAAGATCCTCGACTCCGAAGGCAACGAACTGCCAACCGGCGAGATCGGCGTGATTCACGTACTCAACGACATGCCCTTCGGTGGCTATACCGATGGGCGCAGCAAGGCAGTCCATGCTGGATTGATCGATACTGGTGACCTCGGCTACTTCGATGAACAGGGCCGTCTCTTCGTTTCCGGACGCGATGACGACATGATCATCTCCGGTGGTGAGAACGTGTTCCCGCTCGAACTCGAGGACTGCCTCAGCGACCACCCGGACGTGTCCGAAGTGGTCGTCACAGGCGTCGCCGATGCCGAGTGGGGTCAGCGCCTCGTGGCATACGTTGTGCTCAACGAAGGCAGCTACGCAAGCGAAGCATCGCTCATCGCTTACGCGAAGGAGAACCTGCCAAGGTTCGCCGTGCCACGTGCAGTTGCGTTGATCGATGAACTTCCGCGCAACCCAACGGGCAAGGTAATGAAGAGAATGCTTCCCTCGCTCGATTAATGTGGGTGGGTGACCTCTTCCGCTTTATGTGAACCCCATCGTGGGTGTTGCTGGCCAACCGGCCGACGCACCCCGGTGGGGTTTCTCATGCCGAGGCGGGCCAACGTGCAGCTAGGCAAGGTCGACTGATGCTCGTTCTTAGGCGCGCGGTCCGAGCAACTGACGATTTTCAACGCAAGCATCCCGTGCTGGGTTTCCCCCTTGCCGTGATCTATAAATATTTCGATGACCAAGGGCCGTACTTGGGCGCCATCATCGCTTACTACTCGTTCATCGCAGTTTTCCCGTTGTTGCTCATTGGCTCGTCGGTGCTCGGTTTCGTCCTGCAGGGGAACCCCGAACTGCAAGAACGACTCCTCGACACGGCCCTCGCGCAGTTCCCCATCGTCGGTGATCAGCTCGGCAGGGCAGAAGGCATCAAAGGCAGTGCGTCGGCAATCGTGGTCGGCTCGCTTGCAGCCGCATACGGTTGCTTGGGCGTAGGTCAGTCCACTC
>JAAZCT010000347.1 GCA_012513165.1 Actinomycetales bacterium | reverse complement strand
TTTCCAGGGTTCACCCGCACCGCGGCACAGCCAGCATCAATCGCTGCAAATACGTACTTCGGCTGGAAGTGGATATCGGCGATCACTGGAATCTGAGATTTGCGTGCGATCTCAGCAAGTGCGTCAGCGTCGTCTTGACTCGGGCACGCGACGCGAACGATGTCACAGCCTGCGGCCGTGAGCTCGGCGATTTGTTGCAGCGTCGAGTTGACGTCGGAGGTGAGTGTGGTGGTCATCGACTGAACTGAGATCGGAGCGTCTCCGCCAACGGCAACCTTCCCCACCTGAATCTTGCGAGTAGGACGACGCGGAGCTAAAACTGGTGGCGGCGCCTCGGGCATCCCAAGCGAAACTGAGCTGGTATCTGTCATGTCAACCTCACTGGATTCACGATATCGGCATAAATCAAAACCACACCCATGATCATAAGGACGAGCCCCACCCCGTAGGCCAAGGGCAGGAGTTTGGCTACGTCGACGTGCCCCGGATCTGGCTTGCCTCGCAGGTTAGCCCACTTCTTGCGAATGCCTTCCCACAGCGCTCCTGCGATATGGCCGCCATCGAGTGGGAGCAAAGGTATCAGGTTGAACAGCCAGAGGAACAGGTTCAGGGAGGCCAACAAGCCGATGATCCGCTGGGTGCCAAGTGCCAACGTCGGCTTATCGTAGGTCACTAACTCGCCGGCGACCCTGCTGGCACCCACCACCCCGATCGGGCCGTCGACCGGGCGTTCAGCCCCGAACGCAGCCTTGCCTACATCGATCATGCGGACGGGTAGCGTCAGGATCGCTTGACCACTTCGGATGCTCAAATCCCACATCTCGGTAGCGACGAACATGGGACCCTGACGGACGGTTTCGAACTCGGGCGTGACGCCAAGGAAGCCGACGGTTTCGACCTTGTCTGGGTCGTCGAGTGACACCCTCGCCAGGACCGTCGTGTTGACCGTCTCCTCCATAGTTTTTCCATCGCGTTCGAACACGATCGTGGCTGGTTTGTCGCCATTTTCACGGATCTGGCGTACGACGGTTTCCCAATCGTCAACGTTCTGTCCGTTGATGCTGACAAAGGTGTCGCCGGGCTGTAAGCCGGCCTTCACTGCTGGCGTTACGGGGTCCTCGTCGGTGCAGGCCCGCGGCGCTTCTTGATCGCTCATGGCGCAATCAGAAACTGCGGACACAGTCAGTGACGGCATCGCGACGCCAAAAGCCATAAAAGAAATGGAGAACAGAACCGTTGCGATCAACAAGTTGACCGTGGGTCCTCCGACCATCACGATGACCTTTTGCCACCAAGGCTTGCGATAAAAGAGACGATCGTAGTCTTCTGGGGCGACGTCTTCATACTCAACTTCGCGGGCCTCGCTCGCCCATTGCGTAAAGAGCCCAGTGTTCGTATCACGAACCTGGTGGTGTCCATCAGCGCTCGCTGCAGCGTGATCCGCATCGGGCGGCACCATTCCGCCAATCTTGACGAAACCACCAAGCGGTATCGCCTTAATTCCGTATTCAGTCTCGCCGCGGCGGGTAGACCACAAGGTCTTGCCAAACCCGACGAAGAACTTCGTGACTTTCATACCGAACTTCTTCGCCGGACACATGTGTCCGACCTCGTGCAAAGCGATGGAGGCGGCGATACCGACGACGAAAGCGATGACACCGATCGCGTACATGACCGATTCGTTCATCGATTCGCCCCGTCTGCGATCAGAACCTCGACGGCTGCCCGTGCTTGCTTATCCGCCAACAACACTGATTCGAGCGTGAACGCACTAGCAGGGTCGGCTGTTTCGATGTGGTTGGCCACTACTTGGCCGACCAGGTCGACAATGTCAGGGAAAGAAATTGTTCCCGCCATAAACGCCGCAACACACGCTTCGTTTGCCGCGTTGTAAACGGCCGGAGCTGTGCGGCCAAACGCGCCGGCGGTGCGAGCCAGCGCAACTGCCGGGAAAGTTTCTTCGTCAAGGGGGAAGAACTCCCAGGTCACAGGGTCAGTCCAATCGCACGGCGACGACGCGCCGCTGATACGACGTGGCCAATCAAGGCCCAAAGCGATCGGAAGCCGCATATCGGGCGGTGAAGCTTGAACCATCGTGGAGCCATCGATGAACTCGACCATCGAATGAACCACGGACGAAGGATGCACCACGACATCGATTCGATCCATCGGAAGCCCAAATAATAGGTGCGCTTCAATCACTTCTAGGCCTTTGTTGATCAAGGTCGCCGAATTGATAGTGATGACCGGACCCATATCCCAAGTGGGATGGGCGGCAGCTTGTTCGGGAGTGACTGGTTCCAACTCTTCGCGCGTCCAACCGCGAAACGGCCCACCGCTTGCCGTGACCACGAGACGCTTCACGTCGTCCATCGATTCGCCGCGCAGCGCCTGAGCGATGGCCGAGTGTTCCGAATCGACCGGAACGATTTGGCCAGGTTTCGCAGCGCCAGTCACGAGAGCGCCACCAATAATGAGTGACTCTTTGTTCGCCAATGCCAGCGTGACTCCGGTTTCTAAAGCCGCCAAGGTGGGCCCTAAACCGACAGCCCCCGTGATGGCGTTCAACACCACGTCTGCCGGTACTCTTGCGGCGTCCTCAGCCGCGCTAGGTCCAGCGACGATGCGCGGAAGCGAATACTCGCCCTCAGACCATCCCCGCTTCTGAGCAGCCGCATAGAGCGCTAGCTGGACGTCTTGAACGGCAGTCGTTCGTGCAATCGCGAGAACTTCCACCTTGAAGTCGAGTGCTTGTTCGGCCAACAACTGGGGGTTCGCTCCCCCAGCCGCAAGCGCGACCACGTCGAACTCATCGGGCTTTTCGGAAATGAGTTCTAGTGCTTGAACTCCGACTGAGCCAGTTGACCCAAGAATCACGACACGACGCATGGAACCATTCTCGCAGGGCACAGCAAACCAGAGCCGCAAGACATGGTTGTCAGCGAGCTGACGCTACTTGATTTCTCGACGCACGAGCAGAACCGAACCCAGAACCAAAGGCAAAACGACCCACAAGCCGGTCGCTGACGCCAGATGCCAATAGGCTTCAGACGTGGGCGCCACGTCCAAGACCGCTTCGAGTGCGTTGCTGAAGTGCACCCAGTTGACAACAGGGGCAAACCAGTCCCAAAACATGCCTAACGTCATAAGCAGGCCGGGCACGACGAAACGGAATACGAAATACGCAACGAGCGCCGCTGGCGTGTTTGGAATGAGCATCCCAAACGAGAAGCCCAAGAAAAAAGCGCTCGTGTGCAGAATCCCGAACCCGACTAGCTGACTTCGAGGAACGTCCCAAATCGCGTCCTGGCCGATGATCGTTGCCTGAAGCTGATTGAGCGCTGCGGTAAACACGAGCGTGAAGAGCAACAAAACAACGGTAGCCAACAGGCCCGCCAACAACTTCGCGAGGACCACTCGCATTCGCCGCGGTTCAAGCGAGAATGTGACCAACGAGGTTCGCTGACCCCATTCGCTGGTGACAGTCATGACGCCTAGCACAGCAAGCAAGAGCCCCAAGGGGGTTGCCATCACCGCGAACATCACAGACCAGGGCGCAACCTCTCCGAAATTGATCGCCGTGATCACGAGCACCGCTTCGACCAAAACGATGACTGCCCCGATCAGAATCAGAAGCCACATGCCGGCTCGGGTATCGATGAGTTTGCGCAGTTCGACGTCGACAAGGCGGTGAAGTGGGACCTTTCGCGCGGTGAGATCAATGGTGGGTTCCAGCAGCGTCGTCATGCGTTCGCTCCGATCGGGAAGGTGGTGCCGCGTTGGGTTTCACTGGTCATTGACAGGAACAGTTCTTCAAGATTGCTGCCATCACTATCGCGCAGTTCGGTTAAGGCAACGGTCGCTTGGGCGGCAACAAGCCCAACGTCTTCAGGCGTAGATTGCACGGTGAATCCGTCTTCGCCATGAGTTGTGAACTCTAGATTTGCCGCACGAAGTGCCGTCCCGAGAGCGGCGTGATCTTTGGCCCTCACCAGCGTGCCCTGGCCCTTCAAAAGCTCGTCTTTGGCTCCTTGGGCAATAATCCGTCCGTTGCCGATCACGATGAGGTCATCCGCGATGACTTCGATCTCGTGCAAAAGGTGGCTCGACAGCAGCACCGTCCCTCCACGTTCAGCTTGGTAACGCAAAAGGCCGCGCATCCAGTGGATGCCGGCTGGATCTAGGCCGTTGACTGGCTCGTCAAGGATCAGAACTTTCGGATCCGGAAGCAGCGCGTGCGCGATACCTAAGCGCTGACGCATACCCAACGAGTAGTGGCGCACCCGCCTTTTGGACTCTTTCTCAGTCAGTCCGACCAGTTCGAGCAATTCGTCGACCCGCTGTTTGGGAAGACCCATCGTGATGGAGCCGAGCATCAAGATCTCTCTGCCGGTGCGGCCCGCGTGTTGAGCCGAAGCATCCAGCAGCACGCCCACCTGAGTGCCCGGGTTCGGAATATCAGAGAAGTTCACTCCCCCAATCGTTGCCGTTCCAGACGTGGGCGGCGTTAGTCCGACGATCATCCTCATCGCGGTTGACTTTCCGGCACCGTTCGGCCCTAAGAAGCCCGTCACCGCACCAGAGCGGCACGTGAAGCTGATGTCGTCAACGGCGCGGAAATCGCCGTAGGACTTGGTTAGATTCTTGACCTCGATCATGAAGCCATCCTGTCAGGTTTAGGCAAACGCCTGCGGAGAAATCCACAAGCGTGTCGGACTAGTCGAATGTGATAGTGGCGCCGCTTAGGAGCGCAGACAACCAAGCGTGATCCGTTGGTACCAACCGGTCCAACAAGTGAGAGTCGTCAAAGTTGGACGCCGGAACCGGATCGATCCGTCCGATCTTCACCACGGTTTCAAGCGGGAGCGAATCCTCTCCCACGAGCAACAGCGCCGGGCTGCCGGTTACCCGGATCAAGGAACTCTGATCAGGCGCCAGACCCAATCGCACTAGGGCCAAAAGATACGAGAGCCGTTCCCAGTCAGGCGCAATATCTAGGTCGATGCCACCGTCGTCGACTGCACCTAGACGCAACAGTCCCCCACCGAGTGCTGCTGTGTGCGCCAACAAGTCAATGTAGGTTACCGAGATCTCGGCTCCCACTACGCACAGTTCATCACCGCGTCCAGCGACCACGTGCCGGTCGATCGCGTCGAAGGCAAGCCCCGGCATGTCAGACTCCCCGGAAGACTGGTGCACGCTTTTCGGTGCGCGCCAGAGCCGCTTCTTTGACGTCTTCGCTGGCCCACACCGCAGCAAAGCTCTCACTAACTTCCGCGTCGTCTGCGCG